>DATCJQ010000347.1:0-4990 GCA_036562745.1 Flavihumibacter sp. | reverse complement strand
CGTGGAAGCCATCAATGCTTTCCAGATTTTGCAGGCCAACGGTTATTGCGCATTAAACGAATCGGTTTATGAACCCAGCCGCGTGCAGTTTATCGCCGATCGCTCCTGGCTGGAAGAAGTGGAAAAGCAATATCCCAGTCTCGAGCCGCTGATTAAAATTCTGCTGCGCACGATCGAAGGCATATTCAGTTATCCCGGTATCATTTCAGAAAACTATCTGGCCAAACTCACGAAAACTGAAAGAGAAACCGTAGTGGACCGCTTAAAACAGTTGAAGTCGCTGGGTGTGCTGGAGTATTATCCCACCAAAGATCAACCCCAACTGGTGCTGCTATCTGAACGACTTAAGGCCGATTATATCCGCATCGATATGAAAGCCGTGGAAAAACGGAAGGAACTGGCGAAGGAGCGACTTGCATCGCTGATGAGCTACACAACCGGAGATGTGTGTAGAAGCAGTTTTATCGGGCATTATTTCGGTGATGCCGATATTAAGGATTGCGGTATCTGCGACAATTGCCTGAACCGAAAAAAAAGGATTCCCTCCCGCCAGACAATTGAGGAAAGAATCATGCAGGCATTGCAGGCCGGACCGACTAGCCTGTCCCAACTGGCCCGTCAGATTATAGAATCATCCTTAGACAAAACCCCGGAGCCTGCCACCGATTCCCGTCCCGAAACCGAGCTTTACTGGAAAGCCGTTCGTCGTCTCGAATCAGAAAACAAGGTTGCCATTACGGAAGACGGAGAGATCGCACTTAAAGGACATGGATCCAACCACAGGCTGGGATCGAGATTTTAACCAGCCTGAGCCAAAATTGGAGATCGGGGGGTAAGTGGTTACTGCCAAAACCTATTTTTTCCCTCCTTTGCTCAGCACATTGAAGAAACCTCTTACCAGTGAACTGGCGAGGGTGCGGGTTGCCTGTCGGCCAGCCGAACTGTTTAACATTTTTTCCAGAAAAGACTTCTCCTCTTTCACCCTTCTGCCTGTGGCGGGTTTTGCCGCTTCTTTGGCCGCCTGCCTGGCCGCCTCAGCTTTTGCTTCTTCGCTTGCGGCTGCTTCGAGTTTGGCCGTCAGGATTTCATAAGCGCTTTCACTGTCGATGGTCTGGTTGTATTTTTTCACCAGCTTGCTCTGTTGCACAATATTGGTGATTTCTGCTTCGGTCAGCACATCCATCCGGCTGCGCGGCGAAGACAGTAACACATGCGCCAGCGGAGTGGGAATCCCCTTTTCATTTAGCATGGTCACAATGGCTTCACCGATACCAACCTGTGTAAGCAGATCATCGGTTTTATAGAAACCGGTTTCGGGATAGTTTTCTGCCGTCTGCTTGATCACCTTACGATCGGCTGCGGTAAATGCACGAAGCGCGTGTTGTACTTTCAGACCAAGCTGTCCCAGTACCGCCTTTGGTACATCCATCGGGTTTTGGGTACAGAAGAAAATACCAATTCCCTTGGAGCGGATCAGCTTCACGATTGTCTCAATTTGCTGGAGCAGTGCATCACTGGCTTCCTGAAAAATCAGGTGCGCCTCGTCGATGAAAATCACCAGCTTGGGTTTATCGAGATCACCTTCCTCCGGACAGCTGTTATAAAGTTCTGCCAGCAATTGAAGCATGAAGGTTGAAAACATTTTGGGACGATCCTGCAGATCAGTCACCCGCAGTATGGAGATAAGGCCCCTGCCGTCGGAATTGACCCGCATGAGGTCATCCACTTCAAAACTCTTTTCCCCGAAAAAGGGATCGCCCCCCTGCTGTTGAAGCTCAACCACCTTCCTCAGGATGGTACCGGTGGAAGTGGTGGATATCTTTCCGTATGATTTTTCCAACTCGGCTTTTCCCTCGTCGCTCACATATTGCAATACCTTGATAAAATCCTTGAGATCGAGGAGCGGCAACTGGTTATCATCGCACCATTTGAAGATCATGGCTACCAGTCCGCCCTGGGTGTCGTTAAGACCCAAAATCTTGCTCAGCAAAACCGGACCGAACTCACTAACGGTGGCCCTTAAGCGAACTCCGGGCTCATTACTGAGGGTAAGCAATTCAACCGGATAGGCACTCGGCTGGTATTCCATCCGCAGGTGTTCGTACCGTTCGCGGATTTTATCATTGGCTACACCTTCGGCCGCGATGCCGCTGAGATCGCCTTTGATATCCATCAGCATCACCGGTATGGACCGATCACTCAACAGCTCTGCCAGTACCTGTACCGTTTTTGTCTTACCCGTACCCGTAGCACCGGCAATCAAACCGTGCCGGTTCAGAGTCTTCAGGGGAATGAAGATTTCCGCATCGGGCACCGGATGCCCATCGAGCATACCTACTCCTATCTTGGCCGATTCGCCTTTAAACGTATATCCCTTTCTGATGGTATCTATAAACTGGTTGATATCAGACATGACTGTTGTTTGGGGGAAATTAATGGAATTTTTCGAGCGGAAGCCGGACTTAGAGATCTTCCTCCCGCTCAAGCATGAGGATGGCACTTTGCGGTACAATAAAATACTTCTCACCTTCATACATTACTTCGGTGACACCACTTAGCAGGAAGATGGCCAGATCGCCTTCCTTGGCCTGCAGGGGAATATATTTAACCTGTTCTTCTGTCTGCTTCCAGGATTCCTCTTCGGGAGGGGTGGGGATGGCATAACCCGGACCGGTGCGAATCACATATCCCTGCTGCACTTTTTCCTTTTCCTGCACTCCGGGTGGAAGGTACAGACCACTCGCCGTTTGTTCATTGGGTTTAGATGGACGAATTAACACCCGGTCTCCGATCACAATCAGTTTTTTCAATTTGCTGTCAGATGTCAGTCGCATTTCTTTTTTTGCCACAAATTTAGCAGGATTCTGAAATCCCCCTCGTCCCTTTGTCACCCTTCGTCCCCTTTGTTCCCTTTGTTCCCTTTGTCCCCTTTGTCCCCTCGTCTCCTTTGTCCCCTTTGTCCCCTTTGTTCCCTTCGTCTCCTTTGTCCCCTTCGTCCCCTTCGTCCCCTTCTCCTTTAACAAAAGTTTATTCCCCTTGGCCGGAGGGAGAAAATGAATTAATTTTATTATTATCCCATAAATCATTGACCATGGAAGAAAAGAAAGCTAGAATATTATTGTGCGAAGACGATCAGAATCTCGGGCTGGTATTGAAGAACTATTTGGAATTGAATGATTTTGAAGTGGTTTTGGAAAGAGATGGCCGACTCGGCCTGGCGGCGTTTCAACGCGAAAAATTTGACCTCTGCCTCCTCGACGTAATGATGCCGAATATGGACGGTTTCAGCCTGGCAGAGGAGATCCGCGATATCGACCCCGATGTTCCCCTGTTTTTTCTGAGTGCAAAAACCATGAAGGAAGATATCATCCAGGGATACAAACTGGGCGCGGATGATTATATCACCAAACCTTTCGACAGCGAAGTATTGCTGCTCAAAATAAAAGCCATTCTCAAACGCAACGAGGAACTCAACAAGGAGAACGAAAACAAGGAGTTCGATTTAGGCAGTTTCCATTTCAACCCGAAATTGCGCGAACTGACGCATGCCGGCCAAACACAGACCCTTTCCCCCAAGGAGAACGAGTTGTTGAAAATGCTTTGCGAGCATATGAACGATCTGCTTCCGCGTGAACAGGCGCTCAAAAAAATCTGGGGTAGCGACACCTATTTCAACGGCCGGAGTATGGACGTGTATATCGCCAAACTGCGGAAATACCTGAAAGAGGATTCCAGCATCGAGATCGTGAATATCCATGGCAATGGTTTCCGTCTCGTGGTTCCCACCACGGCATAGTGACGATAGCATATAACGCAATCAAATAAAAAAGGATCAGTCGTTATGAACTGATCCTTTTTGTATAAAGAACATTCCTATACCATTCCTTTATCATTCCTATACTGTATCAAACAAACCCGGCGAAGCGCCTGAACGGGGTTGTTTTCCCAGGTGTTCATAAGCTTTGGCGGTGGCTTCGCGGCCGCGGGGTGTGCGTTGTAAAAATCCCTCCTGAATCAGAAAAGGCTCATACACTTCTTCGAGCGTACCCGACTCCTCACCCACTGCCGTGGCGATGGTGGTAATACCTACCGGACCGCCCTTAAACTTCTCGATAATGGTGCTGAGAATACGATTATCCATTTCATCCAAACCGTGTTCATCCACATTCAATGCTTTCAATGCATGCTGGGTTATACCCAGATCAATTTGTCCGTCATTTAATACCATAGCAAAGTCGCGCACCCGGCGCAGCAATCCATTCGCGATACGCGGGGTACCCCGGCTGCGGCGTGCAATCTCGGCACAGGCATCGGTAGTGATGGGGGCATTCAGCAGCGCCGCCGAGCGGAGAATGATTTTCTCGAGGGTATTCGCGTTATAGTATTCCAGCCTCGACTTAATGGCAAAGCGACTCAGAAGCGGAGCCGTCAGCAACCCGCTGCGGGTGGTGGCGCCAATCAGCGTAAACGGATTCAGGTTGATCTGGATGCTACGGGCATTGGGACCACTGTCGATCATGATATCGATCCGGTAGTCCTCCATCGCTGCATAGAGATATTCCTCCACCACGGTGCTGAGCCGGTGAATCTCGTCGATAAACAGCACATCATTGGGTTCAAGACTGGTGAGCAGTCCCGCCAGGTCGGCAGGTTTTTCAATAACGGGACCGGACGTCTCCTTAATGCTCACACCCATTTCGTTGGCTACGATCCGCGAAAGCGTGGTCTTGCCCAAACCCGGGGGGCCATGAAACAGCACATGATCCAATGCCTCGCCCCGAATTTTCGCGGCTTTGATAAATATCTTCAGGTTTTCAACGATCTGGGCCTGTCCGGCAAAATCTTCAATTTCACGGGGACGCAAACTATTTTCAAACTCCCGTTCCGCGGAACCGGGAGGCGACTGATCTGGATTCAAATTCGGGTTACTCATAATCGTATCACTGGTTTTACCCGCGTCAATATTAGCCAAATTTCCATTTGCATGTAC
>DATCJQ010000333.1:0-8170 GCA_036562745.1 Flavihumibacter sp. | reverse complement strand
AGCTAAATCTGTGGCGCCACCCTTGATAGCCCCACCAGGAACCATAGAATTGCCTATTAAACTTACGATATTGCCGACTAAACTGTTCAAAGCATCGGCATCTGAATTATCTGAACTGGGTGTTGAATAAAAGTATTCGACCGAAGTATGAATCTCATCACCAGCCATTACTTTCAATAACTTACCGGCACCAATCGAACCAGTTGATTTACGAACCAGCATCGCATTGGTTTCGTATGTCTGTCCATTTTTGTCTGAAATATGAGGTGTCCTGCTTCCAATGACATCAATACTGGCTCCTGCTTTGTTTTCCCAGAAATTATTCTGCACAATCACTTCGGCGTCTGTATTGTTACCCCCCTCAAATGTCAACGTGGGATAGACGTCAGATTCCTCATCCTCGGTCACTACCATCCGAACATTTCCCAAGTGATTCTTATTCACCCCTCGTCTTTTGGGTTTCGTCATCATCCCATTTTGAAACATCACATCAAAGGAGCGTAAATCAATTATGACCTTGTTCCCAAGTTAGGAAGTTATTGTATTCTTCCATCCATTCGTCTAGCTTTTGTGCCGCATCTTCCATGAACAAAAACTAATTGACATTCACACACTCGTCTCTGAAGGTTCCGTTGAAGGATTCTATAAACGGATTATCGGCAGGTTTTACGGGCTTGAAATAATAAATGGTAAGTGGTTATCGTACGTCCACCGATTCAAGTCCATACTGACAAATTCACTGCAACTATCTCCCTGGATGTGTTCGGGTAGCTGATTGGCAACTGTTCCACCGCACTTTCATACTTTTGGATAAAAGGCCTACCATAGTCTATTCTTATGCTTATCGACGCTATGGCTATCATGGATATCGATAAATATTAAATCGGCATCCTCCTTGAGTTTTTGTCTCCCCGCGTCCTCAAACAATAAATCTTGATACCGATTCATGTCTGAAATATAATCTGCAAAAACTAAAACTTCAGGATGCGCATTTTTTACGACTGCAGAATCTGTGGATCTATATATCACTGTATTGGGTAATGATTTTGAAAAATACAGATCAATTAAAGTCGTATTTGTAGTTCTAATATGATCTACAGATGGGCTAGTTATTCCATAATATTTCCCAGGAATGATATAACAAGTATTTCCAAAAGTTTTCCATACAGTTATACAAGTTCCATTATTTAAGCAGATAAACTTTCTAGATTCTCCGTACCAAAGCAATAACACACCGATGAGTATAACAACAAATAAAATAACCTTTTTCATTTTCTAATTCTGAACGTGGAGGAAACAGTTTAGCAGGATGAAGCATACTTTTAAGCGGATCTTTTTACCATATACTTTTAGCACCCAAAAATGACTGGAATTGGCTTCGGCATCACTCAAAGTGCTGCTTACCATCCTCAAAATAGCTATTTTTCTATTCCGAATCGTTGCATAATTTGTACAAGACAGCGCTAAATAGGCGCAGGAGGCGGTCAAATCTGGCGGCGCTCGTGTCATCACCCACGTTCGCATCACGGGCAATAACGCCTACCTGCTCTCCATCTATGACGAAAGCGACTGGACAATATCGCAGGTAACGCCATCAAAGAAACACTGAAACGGCTGGGCCAAGGTAGAGTGTTTAATGTAATTCCTGCCAGAAACTCACGCCCTAATACTGAGCACTAGTTAAAAAAGTCATACTTATAATAAATGCCTCCCGTAGATAAACTTTTCTGTTTTACAGAAACATAAACAAGCCTGTTCCTGTTAAATATAGTTTCCTGTTTAAATCTATCAATTACCGCTTGTTTGGTTAATAGCGAATATACCGTTTCACTCTCATTCATAACCCTAAGTTGCAAATCTGGATCAGCCTCAAACATACTCCTAATGGAGTCATAGTTAGGGATAATTCCAAATGTAATCAATCCGCCATTCTTCAGAAATTTACAATGGAGCTTATCCGTGGCAAACATAAATTCATCAGTCTGTAAAAAAAATGAAATTGAATCAGATTTAACAGCCACTAAAGATAAACCATTTCTATCCAAGTGAATTTTATGCTGCATCCCCTCTTCATCAATATACCCAATCTTGTATTTACGTGCATCAGATCTCTCCAATCCAACGAAAAAATCAAATTGAAATCGAATTTTTCGGATTGAATGATTTGAAGAGATTTTGAAACAGTGATTGTTCTTTATACTTAATAGGTTCAAATCTGAATTCCAGCTACGAAAAATAACAGTGAATAAGGAAACCCAAACAATTAATATTTTCATTTTTTCCCGATGTTTAAAAAGGTGTCCAATTTAATTGAAACCTTATGCCCATTTTCGTTGTAAAACGATACTGTTTTACTACTTGCACCAATTACAATACCATAGCCATCTTTTTGTACCCACCCCATATTCTTAGCGGCGCCTAGTGCATTAAAATCACCCGGATCCGAGGGATTTTGAGTAAATTCATAACCGCCATTTGTTCCACTTGGATGAATATGAACAGTACCTAATGCAACCCCAATTCCTTTCCTTTCACCTTCTTTGGCAGGAGTAAATGGATTAACAGTCCCATTTTCACTACTGGGATCTGACCTTGGACCAGGCTTTGCATGTACAACAGCATTTTCAGAAAAATACCCGCCTTCTTCGTGGAAACCACCAGTATCATCATTTCCAGCGTACTGATCAGTACGTGTATTATTTGCGCTGTTTGATCGACTTACCATTTCGTTCATCTCACCCCTCACTTCTGTTGACGGAAGCAGTATCGCATCTTTTAAGTCACCCGTGCTCGTCGCTTTACCAGCCTTTTCATTTGCCTCTATTGTTTTTACGTCTTTGTTCTTATAGACAAGATAAGTCTTCCCATCATCCTGACCGTCAGTACCAATTTTCACCCCTTTTGTGTTGTAATAATCGCCATAAGGGGCCATGCCATCTGGATCGATAAACCTGATAGGATTGTCAAACGCATAATTATACGGAGACCACCTTCTCATCTGATCCGCCAATGGATCTATTACATGCCACCTGCCGATCTGCTGATCATACATTCTGGCACCGTAATCATACCAGTCTAAGCCTGCCCCATCACTGAACTCCTTCTCTTGCTTCTCCTTGCCATTATATTCAAACTTGTTATCCAGTTTCCCCATAGCCCTGGAACTTATCCCTGCCATCGTCAACCCAAATGGATAATAATGGGTCTCCTCCAGTATCGGTCCGTGATCGTGCCTTAAAGTAAAGTTATCAAAATATACGGGTTCCTTTGACTCATTGCTGAAATAAACATAGGCATAGCCGTTTTTGCCAACTTTAACAGAATTCACCCCGACCTTGTCCAACAATCCCCATGTATTCCGGACATCCCCTACCGGAAGAATCACACTTTTGGACGCATCCAATTTAAATTGTTCGTTAAATAGCAACACATGTAAGTAGGCTTTAGGCGTTTCTCCTGGACCAGATGTGGTTGGTGCTGCATTGTTTAAAAACGTCTCCAGCACATCCTGATTTGATAATGCAGTAGCTAAATCAGTTGCGCCACCCTTTATAGTCCCACTCGGCACCATAGAGTTGCCTGTCTGGCTTACGATATTACCGAGTAAACTGTTTAAAGCATCGGCATCTGAATTATCTGAACTGGGTATTGAATTATAGTATTCGACCGAAGTATGAATTGCATCACCAGCCATTACAGGGCCGGTATGTTTGCCGATCTCTGTTTAAATTTTTACATTGCAGTATGCCTACCATTTTACATGTAAACGGAGTGTATCCGCAATTCGGACAGGACTGTTTTATTGCCCCCAATGTCACCATCGTGGGTGATGTGGTGATGGGCGACCAGTGCAGCATCTGGTTCAACGCCGTTATCAGGGGCGATGTGAACAGCATCCGCATCGGCAATAAGGTTAATATCCAGGACGGTGCCGTTTTGCATGCAACCTTCCAGAAAACCAAAGTGCATATCGGTCACAATGTTTCTGTGGGCCACAATGCCATCGTGCACGGCTGCACCATTCATGATAATGTGCTGATCGGGATGGGCGCCATCGTTATGGACAATGCCGTGGTGAACAGCAACACCATCATCGCCGCGGGTGCCGTGGTGCTGGAAGGCATGGTGTGCGAACCCGGAAGCATCTACGCCGGGGTGCCCGCCAAAAAAGTGAAGGATATCAGCCAGGAGCTGATCCAGGGCGAAATCAACCGCATCGCCAATAATTATATACACTATTCGAGCTGGTTCAAGGACCAGGTATAAATCATTCTTGCGTATGCCGTCGTGCCGCCCGGATGCGGTCGGGACCAGACTCTATTTCCGCCCGATCCGGGTCCGGAATCAGCATTTTACCCAGAAACCCGGCCCGGTTCTTGGATAATAAAAGCCTTTCGAATCCGTTTTAAAGAAAAAGCCTTATGAAACTGATCCGCTTCACAGCTGTTCTTGGTGTATCTGCCTGCCTGATGCTGCTGGTATCCTGCAGCGCATCCAGAAAATCGGGCTGCCCATCCAATGGTAAAAACGTAGGTGCCGAACGATTGCTGGGCGATGAAAAAGTTCCCAAGGCCAGGAAATTCAAAGCATAACGATCATTAAGTACTTATAAACGCTTAACGCGATAACAACCCGTTTAAAGCGACAATAAGCGCTTAATGCAACCATAAACGATTAATGCGACTATAAACGCTTACCTAAACCCAAATGCCTGCCATATGCCACCCCTGTTCCAAACCCACGATGGCTTCACCGAAGCTATTATCGATGAGGATGGCGGATTGAAGCGCTTTTACGAAGTGGCCAACCTGCTCTCCAGCGAACTCAATATCCGGTTCGACCAAAAACTCGATGATATCGAAACGCTGACCTGGGATTTCCGGTTCAAGGGACAGCCGCTGAGCCTGTACTACAATATTTACACAGGTATCTGTCTGTATCCGCAGTCAACCACCCAGGCCGCAAAGCGTAATAACCAGGCCGTGGCAGAAATCGCCCATTTCCTCGAATCCAAACTGCAAATCCACGCTTCCAGGAAGTTCATGTCCTGATCCGATCCCGGTGAGCCCGGGAAAAATTCACGACCAGCGGCAGGAAACTGTTGCGCAACAGAAGCAATCTTGACGCACCCATAAGGATTTTTATTTAGCTTACAGCCTCCAACGTTGTACCTAAAAAAAAGTCGTTATGAACCAACTCTTTCTCGGTGTGTTATCGGGCACGCTTTTAGCCATTTCTGCCTGCAACTCGCAGACGAATAATTCTGCTTCGGCCGACCGCAGCACGCCCGAAACCACTGCAGACACAACCGGCGCTCCGGTTGAAACCAAGGAACCCAATACAAGCTATAAACCTGCTTTCGAGGGACAAACCCGCATTGGCAGTGTTAAGACGAAAACTCCCTACGAAATTTCGGTCCTGGCTACCGGATTACAATCGCCCTGGGGTATGGCACAATTGCCCGACGGTCGCTGGCTGATTACCGAAAAACCGGGTACGTTCCGGATCGCAACGCTCGAAGGACAGCTGAGCGAGCCTATCAAAGGTGCTCCGGCCGTGAATTTCAAAGGACAGGGCGGCTTGCTGGGTGTAACCCTCGATCCCAATTTCGCCACCAATCGCATGGTGTACTGGGTATTTGCCGAACCCCAGGGAGCCGACGGCAGTGTAACCGCCGTTGCCAAGGGTAAGCTGGCTGATGACGATTCCAAAATCGAAAACGCCAGGGTTATCTACCGCGCCACACCGGCCAGCAACAAGGGCAATAACCACTATGGCGGCCGCATTCTCTTCGATAAAACCGGCGCACTTATCATAAGCACCGGCGAACGTTCCGACAAATCTACCCGTCCGCAGTCTCAGGATCTGAAATCCGGACTGGGTAAACTGATCCGCATCACCACCGATGGCCAACCCGCTCCCGGCAATCCCTTCGAAAATGATGCGAACGCACCGCGCAAAGAATTCTATTCTTACGGACACCGCAACGTTCAGAGCCTGGCTTTCCATCCCGAAACCGGCGATCTCTGGGAAGCTGAATTCGGTCCCCGTGGCGGCGACGAGCTCAACCTGATCCGTCCGGGTAAGAACTACGGATGGCCGGTTATTACTTATGGAATCGAATACAGTGGTGAGCAAATTGGCGATGCCCTCACTCAGAAAGAAGGTATGGAACAACCCGTTTACTACTGGGATCCCACCCTTTCTCCGAGCGGTATGACTTTCTATTCCGGCGATGCTATTCCCGAGTGGAAGAACAACCTCTTTATAGGCGGACTCAGTGGTATGCATATCGCTCGCCTCGTAATCAAAGACAATAAAGTGGTAGGCGAAGAGCGCATCGGTGAAGATCAGAAAGATCGCTTCCGCGATGTTCAGGAAGGAAAAGACGGCGCACTCTATGCAGTTTCCGATAACGGAAAACTCTATCGCATCGCGGCGAAAAAATAATCAATGAGAATTGATCGCGATCAGTAATTTTTATCGTCGATTGATTCCAGAATGGTACAGTAACTAATGTACCGATCAATATGAACCCGGTTTTGTTGCACTGCTTCTTTCACTGCACAGCCGGGTTCATTCATGTGTAAGCAGTTGTTGAACTGGCAATCGTTTAAAATCGCGCGCATTTCCGGAAAATAATGCGATAACTCCTGGCGTGTAATGCCCACCAGTCCCAGCTCCCGGATACCCGGCGTATCAATAATACTACCGCCATCTGGCAAGTCAAACATCTCGGCAAATGTGGTGGTATGCATACCCTTTCCGCTCCATCCGCTCACTTCTTTGGTACGTAGTCCCATTTCAGGAAACAGGGCATTGATGAAGGTAGATTTGCCCACGCCCGAATGGCCGCTGATCAGGGTGGTTTTATCTTTCAGCAAAACTTTCAGATCATCCAGTCCCATTCCCTTTGTGGCACTTAAGAGTAAGACTCTATACCCGATGGAACGGTACATATCTTCCCACTCGGCAAATTTCTCCAGTTCCTTATCGCGATAAATATCCGCCTTGTTGAACACCACGATGGCCGGCACATGATAGGCTTCGGCCGTAATCAGAAAGCGATCGATAAATCCCTGTGAGGTGCGCGGCTCCTTCAATGTAGCAAAGAGCAGGGCCTGGTTGAGGTTGGAGGCAACAATATGATGATGCGATTTCTTATGAGGCGATGTCCGCGCGATATAGTTCTCACGCTCATGAATAGACGAAACTATGGCCGTACCTTCAGCGCTGTCCTCCGGTTCCATTTCCACCCAATCGCCCACGGCAATGGGGTTGGTGGACGTGATACCGTCGATCTTCAGCACGCCCTTGATCCGTCCTTTGTAAACCCGTCCGTCTTCCGCCTTCAGCACGTACCAGCTTCCGGTTGATTTATACACCCTTGCCTTCATAATTATTTTACTTAATGCGAAAGTACAGGATTTGCTTTTAGCGTATTCAGGCTACGCGCTGATAGCAATTATATCACCCTAGGGAATTTTCCGGAACACGGTGAACCGGAGCACCCATTCGAGCAGTAAAAGGAGAAACGCGGCGATCACCAGGGGTTTGTAGCGTTCGGTGAACTGCCGTAGCGAGGTCACTTCAATGGTTGATTTCTCCAGCTGATCGATCTCGTTATAAACCCGTGTCAGGCCTTCATTATCGGATACCCGGAAATATTTACCGCCGGTTTCTTCGGCAATTTCCGTCAGCAGTTTTTCGTCGATATTCACTTTCTCGCGCTGCATCACCACGCGGCCCGATCCGTCCTGAACGGGAATCGGGGCGTAGCCTTCCGATCCCACCCCGATGGTATAAACCTTAATGCCCAGGTTTTTCGCAATTTCCTTGGCCGTTACGGGCGGAATCTGCCCCCCGTTATTCTCACCATCCGTCAGCAGTATCACCACCTTCGAAGCCGACTTGCTAAGACGAAGCCGATCTGCAGCGGTAGCCAGTCCCGATCCGATTGCCGTGCCGTCTTCGAGCAGCCCGCTCTGGATACTGTTGATCTGCGATTTCAGCACGTTTTTATCGGTGGTCAGAGGTACCAGGGTAAAGCTTTCGCCCGAGAAGATCACCACGGCCACGCGGTCGGTTTTGCGACTGTCCACAAAATCGATGGCCACGGCTTTGGCAGCCTCCAATCGGTTGGGCGAAAAGTCCTGAGCCAGCATGGATC
>DATCJQ010000330.1:0-1868 GCA_036562745.1 Flavihumibacter sp. | reverse complement strand
CATCCATGGTGCCAAAGCCGCCGGGCAGGATGATGGCGGCATCGCTCATTTCGTACATCATGCGCTTACGCGTATGCATATCGGGAACCACGGCCAGTTCCGTAAGACCTTCATGTTGCTGTTCCCATTCTGTCAAAACCTTCGGAATCACCCCCATCACCTCGCCACCATGCTCCAGAACTGAGTCGGCAATGACGCCCATCAATCCCTTTTTTCCGCCGCCATATACCAGTTTGATGTTCAGCATGGCCAGGAGTTTGCCCAATTCTGCTGTATGTTTTGCAAACAGGGGGTTATTACCGGCGTGTGATCCGCAAAAAACGGCAATAGCTTTTATATTCATAATCTAATTGTGTCAAAGTAAGCACTTTCCTTTTTACATTGTGCCAATTATAATAAAACTTTATTGCATGTCGCCAACACTGCTCTTCACCTTTGTGATTGCATATTTTGCGCTGCTACTGGTTGTAGCCTATATCACTTCCCGCAATTCTACCAACGACAGTTTTTTCATTGGGAACAAGAATTCCAACTGGATGCTCGTGGCATTCGGTATGATCGGCACTTCGCTGAGCGGCGTAACTTTTGTATCCGTACCCGGTACCGTAGCGGTAAGTGCTTTCTCTTACATGCAGGTGGTGATCGGTTATTTACTGGGATACATCGTGATATCCTATGTGCTGCTGCCGATTTATTATAAGATGAACCTGACCTCGATTTACAATTATCTCCAACAGCGGTTCGGGTTCACTGCGTATAAGACCGGTGCATTGTTTTTTATTCTTTCGCGAACCGTGGGAGCAACTGCCCGTCTTTACCTGGTTATCAATGTAATGCAGGTGTTCATTCTGGATAAGCTGGGCATACCCTTTATCGTAACCGCGCTGGTGATTCTGCTGATGATCCTGCTTTATACCTTCGAAGGTGGTGTGAAAACAATTGTTTATACCGATACGCTTCAAACCAGTTTCATGTTGCTGGGATTGGTGGTTTGTATTCTCTATATCATGAGTAATCTGGGACTCGGATTCGGCGAAACCATGTCGGCACTGGCCGATAAGGGCTACACCAATATTTTCAATACGGATGTCAACAGTAAGGGCTTCTTCCTTAAACAGATTTTGGGAGGGGCATTTATCACCATTGCCATGACCGGACTTGACCAGGAAATGATGCAGAAAAATATCTCAGTGAAAACGTTGAAGGATTCGCAGAAGAATATCATGACTTTCAGCGTGATCATCGTGTTTGTGAATTTTCTTTTCCTGTTGCTGGGCGGATTGCTTTATCTCTTTGCGGCGGAAAACGGACTCAGTGTGGCGGGAGATGATCTGTTCCCGACCGTGGCGCTGAACTATTTGCCACCAATCACTGCCGTGATCTTTATCATCGGATTGATCTCCGCGCTCTTCCCCAGTGCCGATGGTGCACTCACTGCGCTGACTTCTTCCTTCTGTATCGATATGCTGGGCATCAAACGGAATCCCAACCTGGCCGAGGCGCAGCAGAAGCGAATCCGCATGACCGTGCACCTGAGTTTTACCGTGGTGTTCATGCTTTGTATCCTCATCTTCAAGTGGATCGACAACAAATCCATTATCGGGGTAATCCTCGATCTGGCGGGTTATACCTATGGCCCCCTGCTGGGACTTTTCTCCTTTGGTATCCTCACCCGCAGGCAGTTCCCCGATAGCTTTGTGGTTACACTGATATGTTTGATATCGCCCGTAATCAGTTACCTGATCAGCCGCTATTCCGGCGATATGCTGGGTGGTTATCAGATTGGTATCGAACTGCTGCTGATCAATGGCATGATTACCTTCCTGGGACTTTGGGCTATCTCGCGTAAGCCGGCTTTCACATAGAAT
>DATCJQ010000319.1:0-1512 GCA_036562745.1 Flavihumibacter sp. | reverse complement strand
TATCCCAAAATGTTTAACGCGACCAATCCATTCGATTTTATGGAGATGATTTCGCTCCAGGGTAAAACCAATTTCTTCGAGAAAAGAGTGGGCGATTATCAGAAATCAGGCGTGATAGCCGGCGCGGCCGGACAAAGTTTCTCGCTTGATGAGGATTTCTGATTCACTCTGTCATATTCTTAAAATAAAAAAATCGTATAGCCATGTTCGTTATAAAAAGAAACGGTCGCAAAGAACCTGTAAAATTTGACAAGATCACAGCGCGCATACAAAAGCTTTCCTATGGTTTGAGTCCGCTGGTTGATGTGCACGATATCGCGAAAAAAACAATTGAAGGAATTTATGACGGGGTGACCACCACCGAGCTGGATAACCTGGCGGCGGAAACGGCGGCCTCCCTCACCACGCGGCACCCCGATTATGCCTTGCTGGCGTCTCGCATTGCGGTGAGTAATCTGCATAAGAATACCCGCAAATCTTTCAGCGAAACAATGAGGCAGCTGTACACTTTTAAGGATTCGCTGACCGGTAAAGCATTACCCCTTATTGCCGATGATGTAATGGCTGTTATTGAAGAAAATGCCGAACTGCTTGATAGTACCATTATCTATGATCGCGATTTTGCCTTTGATTATTTCGGTTTCAAAACCCTGGAGAAATCTTATCTGCTCCGCTTAAACGGAAAAGTGGCGGAAAGGCCGCAGCACCTCTATATGCGGGTGGCCATCGGTATACACAAAAATGATATTGACCAGGCCATCAAAACCTATCACCTGATGAGTGAACGATGGTTTACTCATGCCACGCCAACATTGTTTAATGCCGGAACTCCGAAACCACAGTTGTCGAGCTGTTTTCTGCTTACCATGAAGGACGATAGTATTGATGGCATTTACGATACGCTGAAACAAACCGCGAAGATTTCGCAAAGTGCGGGCGGGATCGGGCTGGCCATTCATAATATCCGGGCTACCGGGACCTATATCGGGGGAACCAATGGCACCAGCAACGGAATCATTCCGATGTTGCGGGTATTCAATGACACTGCGCGTTACGTGGACCAGGGGGGCGGCAAACGCAAAGGCGCTTTCGCAATTTATCTCGAGCCCTGGCATGCGGATATTTTTGCTTTCCTGGATCTCCGCAAAAATCACGGGAAGGAAGAGTTGAGGGCAAGAGATCTGTTTTACGCCCTTTGGATTCCCGATCTGTTTATGAAAAGGGTTGAGGAAAATGCAGACTGGACGCTGTTTTGTCCGCATGAAGCTCCCGGATTGCAGGATTGTTATGGCGAAGTGTTTGAAGCCCTCTACCTGCGTTACGAGCGCGATGGAAGAGGTCGCAAAACGATTAAGGCACAGGAGCTATGGTTTGCGATTCTGGATGCACAAATTGAAACCGGCACACCTTACCTGCTTTACAAGGATGCAGCTAATAAAAAATCCAACCAGCAGAACCTGGGAACGATCAAGAGTTCCAATCTCTGTACCGAGATTATGGAATACACTGATG
>DATCJQ010000172.1:0-5926 GCA_036562745.1 Flavihumibacter sp. | reverse complement strand
GGCCATTTTCGTAAATCCGGTATCGGCGTTCCACAGGATGTCTACAAACACGATTTACAACGCTTATTCAGTCTCGTGCAATATTTCAAGCCCGAGGAGCTGATCATTGTGGGCGATTTCTTCCACTCTGGGTACAATAAGGAGAACGAATGGTTTGCCCGCTGGCGTCACGATCACGCTCACCTGAAATGCACGCTGATCATGGGCAATCACGATATCCTTCACCAGCGCTGGTACGGCGAGCAGGATATTAACGTGATTTACGATGTGTATCGCAAGGGTCCCTTTGGATTTACGCACGAATGGAGCGAGAACCTGCTGAACGATACGGAAACCTATTTCTTCACGGGACACCTGCATCCCGGCGTTCGCATGGCCGGAGCCGGAAAACAAACACTGCGCCTTCCCTGCTTTTATTTCGGTAAACAGATGGCCATCCTCCCCGCGTTCAGTACATTCACCGGACTGGCATTAGTCACACCCGAAAAGTCTGCCAATGTTTTTGTGATCGCGGATCAGCAGCTCATCCATATACGGTAAGTTTTCGAATCGGATCAATTTTCTCCTATCCGATTCCGCATATTGTTATTAATTCGCTCAGGAAATCCATCACTGAAAATGAGTACTCCTTTTATAAGTTTTGATCCGGCCTATATATTGCCCCTGCCACCGGGACATCGGTTTCCCATGGCCAAATACGAACTGATTCCCGCTCAGCTCCAGTACGAATCCGTGGTGGATGCCAATGCCTTTCATGCGCCATCGCTTTGTTCCACTGAAATTGTCTTACTCACTCACGAGGCCAATTATGTAGATCGCCTGCTCAATCAGCAGCTCTCCGCGACAGAGCAGCGCCATATAGGATTTCAGCAATCTCCCGAACTGATCCATCGCGAATTCCTGCTGGCACAGGGAACCATTGACTGTGCCCTGCATGCGCTGCAACAGGGCGTCGCGCTTAATGTGGCCGGTGGAACACACCACGCATTTGCCGATCGCGGTGAGGGATTCTGTTTATTGAATGATGTGGCCATCGCTGCCAACTATCTGCTGCGCGAAGGCAAAGCCCAACGCATCCTGATGATCGATCTCGATGTGCACCAGGGCAACGGCACGGCGAAAATTTTTGAAGGCGATGACCGGGTCTTTACATTCAGCATGCACGGACAGCACAACTATCCTTTTCATAAGGAGAAGTCGGATCTGGATCTGCCCCTCGCTGATGGCACCACCACCGAAGAATACCTCGATTTACTACATGTACATCTGACGGAAATCTTATCAAATTTTCGTCCCGATTTCGCTTTTTACGTAGCCGGCGTAGATATCCTTTCCACCGATAAATTCGGTAAACTAAAGGTTACAAAAGAAGGATGTCGGCTGCGCGATCGCTTTGTCTTTCAGCAGTTGCAGCACCGCGGAATTCCCTGTGCCGTTTCCATGGGCGGCGGTTATTCACCACAGGTGCGGGACATTGTAGATGCACACTGCAACACATTCAAGGAAGCTTTCGCTGCATACTAAAAAAGCCCCGTGAAACACGGGGCCTTACTAACCCATAGTACTAAAAACAACCGAAGTTTATCAGGGGTAAGCCTGCAAACATCTTATTTCCGATGCTGGTAGTCAGCACAGGATTGCTAATTCATTTTCTTCTTCAGTGAGCTCACCTGCTCCTGCAGATTGGAGACGATGGATGCCAATTGATCCACATCCCATTTCTGCTGCATATTGGCACGGGTGATCACCATCTGTGCCTGCCATACTTCGAGCACATCACTGGCATCTATCTGGTAGGGCTGGAACACGGGGTTATCGCTTACCAGGGTCAGTTTGGACTTGGAACGCGGATTCTTCATGATCCTCTTATATACAATTCCATCCTGGCGCGACACCACGATATAGGTATGGCTCGACTTGAGATCATCCAGATCAGCCACTTTCTCCCCCACGATGATGGATCCGCTGGGGGTGGGCAGCATGGAATCACCCAAAATTTCAAAAGCCCGGTATTCCCCCGGTGCCAGCATCGGCAGGGTAAATGTGTTAAGCTCATCAATAAACTCGGGATCGGCATAGCCATTCAGATAACCGGCCGCGGCTTTCATCGGCACAAACTGGATCACCGTTGGTTCGGATGCCAGCTTTTGTGCACGCCGCCTGGCGATATAACTGCCACGGGTATCGGAGAGGTCTTTGAGGAAGAGCTCATCCAGACTCACTTTAAAGAGTTCGCTCACCATTTCCAGCACCTCGAGCCGGGGTTCGGCCCGCTCCTCTTCATAGGCCCCCAGGAGGGAACGCTTGATTTTCAGTTTGGCAGCAAATTCCTCCTGCGTCCATCCCCGCAGCTTCCGTAAATGTTTTAAGTTTTTTCCGGCGAATGACATGCTAAACGATTTAGTACGAAATTACTAAACTTTTTATCAACTCCAAAAAAATTTAGCAGGAAGGGAGAAGGGAGGAGGGAGAACGGAGAATGGAGAATGGAGAATGGAGGAGGGACCTTCAGGAGTATGGAGCGAAAAGGTGGGCAAAAGTTCGGGAAAGCAGAATGGAGAAGGGAGAAGGGAGGACGGAGAAGGGAGAAGGGAGAACGGAGGAGGGAGAAGCATATGGAAGAAGCACATGGGAGAATAGACAAGCGGAACGGAGAAACAGAGGAAGCTGGATGGTAATCCGTATCTTGGGGTATAACGCTGATGAATAGTCGAAATATGCGCTACGTATTGCTGTTTTTTTTATTGCTTACCGAAGGAATTCTTCCCGCTGCGGGTCAGTCGCCGGAGAATCTTCAGTTTATACGACAGGGCGTTCGCCGCTTTGTGTTCGATGAAAGCCATTCCATCCCGCTTGCGGCCCTGCATCCCCGGGAAGCGATCGGAATGAACGCCATGTATCCGGCCAAACATCACCTTAGCAATCATGCCCGGCTGCAGTTGGACAATAATCAGCTGATTATATCCTCCGGGAAAGAAACGCTCACTTCGGTCTGGTTCGGCGGACTCAATCCCTTCGCAGTCTACACCATCGACATGGCTGCCAGGGGTGAGGGCACAATCGGACTTGAATTTTCGCCGGAAGATCAATCCATTTCATACCGAATCTTACTGGATTACAGACAGCATCAGGTGCTCGATATACGAGAACAGGTGGTTCAGCGCGGAAAGGTTGAACTGGATAGATCCATCGCGCTAAAGGCTAAGTCTGCCATCCCTTCCAAAGGCAAATTCCTGATCCAAATGCTGGGAAGCGGATTAACAGTGTACTGGCAGGATAAGGGTTTACCGGTTCCGGTTGCGCAGGCAGAATTCAGTCAGCTTATCGACCTGCGCAAAGTGGAATACATTCATTCCTTTCAGAGCAAATTATACCTGCATCAGAAAAAAGGCCGTGTGGAGCTGAACAGTGTGAAATCGGATTTAAGCAGCGGCATTGGTCAGGCTGATATCCGGGCCATCACCTACGAAGATGGCAGTCCCCTGCTCGACCAGGGCCGGCTCTGGTACACCATGTCGATCCGCGGACGGGCGCTGCCGCATCATATACAGGGCGTATTCAGTCTGAATCCAGGCAGTTTTGATTTGCGCTTCGAAGGCGTGATACTGTTCGACCGGAAGGATGGTATCTGGCGGAATGAAATCGCCTCGCATATATTTTACGATCGAAGGGATAATATCTGGCGCGGAATAACAACCGGATTCAGTGCCTACGCACTGCCCGGCGAAAAGAAACAGTTGCTGGCTGTGGAAAGCAGAAAGGATCCCCGATTTGGTTTTTCTGTAATGGACGCATATCCGTTTGGCGTGGTGGGCGATATCGAAGATCCGCATATTCTGTTCGACAGTACCGTGAACAAATGGCGCATTCTGACCTGCGAGAATATCCAGGGCTATAAAGCTATCATGTTGGAATCAGATCATTGGAATAAGGGGTATACACGAATTGCGGGACCGGTGGCGCATAATTCCACCGGCACATCCATCCAGCAAATAAATGGGAAACGGTATTGTTTTTCGGGAAGCCAGGACCGGAAAATCTATATCTACTCCTATCCTGAGCTTTCCGAAATCGGGGTACTCAATATGGACCTGCCGCCCTGGGATGCCGGCTCGGGCACCCGGGTCTGGCCGAATGTAGTGGAACTTCCCGAAGGGTATCCCTTCCGGTATGTGGCATTGATGATGGATCGCTATAATTACCCGGGACTGGAAGGACCCAACTGGACCTACGGTGCCCTCTACCTCTATCATGCCCGATAGTTACCACATTTCTCACCCCTTCCCCCTTCTCCCGTCTCCCTTCTCCGTTCTCCATTCTCCCTCCTCCATTTTTACTTACCTTGCATCCCGTATGGCAAAAGCAAAAAAGAAGGAAGAACCAATCATCCTGGTAACCAACGACGACGGAGTAACGGCCCCCGGCATCCGCAACTTAGTGGAAGCCGTAAGGGGATTGGGAAAAATTGTAGTGGTGGCTCCCGACAAGCCGCAATCGGGTATGGGACATGCCATCACCATCGGCTCGCCATTGCGATTAAACCCGGTAACTATCTACGAAGGCATCGAAGCTTATTCCTGTACCGGAACGCCGGTGGACTGTGTAAAGCTCGCGGTGGACAAGGTGCTGCACCGTAAACCCGATATCTGCCTGAGCGGAATCAACCACGGTGCCAACCATTCCATCAACGTGATTTATTCGGGAACCATGTCGGCCGCCATGGAAGCCGCTATCGAAAGCATTCCTTCAATTGGGTTTTCATTGCTTGACTTCAGCATCGAGGCCGATTTTTCCGGTGCAGCCATCTATGCCAGACAAATCACCGAAATGGTTCTGAGCAAAAAATGGGATAAGCATCTTCTCCTGAACGTCAATATTCCGGCCGTGGCCGCCGAGGAGATCAGAGGCATCAAAATTTGTCGCCAGGCCTATGCCAAATACCAGGAAGATTTCCTGGAGCGGCAGGATCCGCATGGACGCAAATACTATTGGTTAACCGGGGAGTTTCAAAACTTTGATAAGGGCCGCGATACCGATGTATGGGCGCTCGAAAATAATTATGTGAGCGTGGTTCCGGTACAATTTGATCTCACGAATTACGTTCTAAAAGCCAAACTGGAAAAAAGCTGGAAACCCAATGCTAAAAAAAGATAGCCTTCAACTCGGTATTGCCCTCGGAATCATTGCTCCCGTTATCGGGATGGTGCTTTATTACCTGATCGTGTTTATGCCGAGAAATGTCAGCTTTTCCGACTACCTGCATTATCTGGGCGAATTAAAATCGCTGTTAACCGGTGTAAGCAGTATTTCACTGATCGCGAACGCCATCCTGTTTACGATTTATATCAACAGTCGCCGCGATAAAACCGCCAAGGGGATATTCGTATCCACCCTGATTTACGGGGTGGCTGTGCTGCTTATCAAGCTGGTATTGTAAGAAAATCGAACACTACGGGCAGATGAACCCCTAAGCATTCAGCCAGTTCCATATCTCATTGGCAGCATTAGACGAAGCATTGCCTCCCTTCTTCAGCACATCGTGTAAAGATTTATAATCATCCATAATGCGCCGGCGATAGCCTGCATTGTTGAGCAGCTCGTTCAGTTCGGCGCGCAGGTTGTTCGGGTTCATATCATCCTGAATCATTTCCTTCACCACCAGGCGATCCATGATCAGGTTCACCAGCGATATATATTTCACCTTGATTAGCTGTCGCGCTATCAGGTAAGACAGTTTATTTCCCTTATAACATACCACTTCGGGCACGCCGAACAAGGCCGTTTCGAGTGTGGCCGTGCCGGAAGTAACCAGCGCCGCCTGGGCCTGCATCAGTACGGCATAGGTAGCATTGGAAGTTGTGGACACATTGGGATAATCTGCCAGCAAGGGTGTATAAAAATCATCGCTTACTCCCGGTGCCTTGGC
>DATCJQ010000313.1:0-2704 GCA_036562745.1 Flavihumibacter sp. | reverse complement strand
GAATATGCCGTTTGCTGTGTCCGGCCAGTAATAACATCCCCTGATAACTATCCATGGTTCCCGCTGCCGGATGCTGCATGAAATGATTCCTCAGATCATCCTGGGTAGTTTTTACATATTCGATCGTCTTCATCCTCGCTTCCTTAAACGCCTGAACCCCCGCCTCGCCGGATCCGAATTTGCCGGTAGGCTTCAGCTCTTCCGGTGCCTGGAATTTTTGCGAGCGATCGGGGAGGCTTTTGATCAGCGCCTCGTCGGTTACCTTCACCTCAGCTCTTTTAGCGGGATCGGCCGGCTCCTGAAGTGTACTCTGAACCCACTGAAAAAGGGCCGGCTCGGCCAGTGCAATATGCTCGGCACAGTCGGCAATGGACCATCTGCCTTCGGAGGCCCTGAAATTGTATTGTTCTGCACTGAGTCCCTCTGTGGTCTGTTTCAGCATGTCCAGCGATTCAGAGAGCTCTGCAACCAGTTTATCGCGGTCGGCCTGAGATATGGGGTCGAGATTGGTAGCGCGGAAAGACATCGCGCCGGCAAATACCAGCAGTAGCAGTAGTTTTTTCATGTGTGATAAGTTTTAATGGTAGAGTTTAACCCACAAATATTGCGCCACACACTAAGTATATTTGGGCCATGAAAATTGCCGAGATCACTGGGTTTCTGGAGCAGCTGGCCCCGCCTGCCTACCAGGAATCGTACGATAATGCCGGACTGATTGCCGGCTCGCCCGACTGGACCTGTACCGGGATCACCATTTCGCTGGATGCCACCCTCGACGTGATACTGGAGGCGGCTGAACGCGGGCATAACCTCGTGGTGGCCCATCACCCTATCGTGTTTTCGGGAATCAAAAAACTGAACGGCAGGAATTATGTGGAGAAAGCCCTGATTGCGGCTATCAAAAAGGATATCGCGATCTATGCCATTCATACCAATCTGGATAACCTGATCGATGGGGTGAACGGAAGGATTGCCGACCAACTGGGACTGAAGAACCGGCGCATCCTCCAGCCCAAACAGCATACGCTTAAGAAACTGGCCTTTTTTGTACCCCAGGCGCATACGGAGAAAGTGCTGGATGCGGTGTTCAATGCCGGAGCCGGACAAATTGGCCAATACAGCGAATGCAGCTTCCGGGTGAATGGTTCCGGCAGTTTCCGGGCCGGCGACCAGGCCAATCCCTTTGTGGGGGAAATCGGGAAACGGCATACGGAGCCGGAGGATCGGGTGGAAATTATCTATCCCCAGGTGCTGGAGCGGAAGGTGCTGGAAGCCCTGCTTAAAAACCATCCTTATGAGGAAGTGGCCTACGATTGTTACCCGCTGACCAATACCCATCCGGGAATCGGGGCCGGACTGATGGGCGAACTGGAACAGGAGCGGCCGGTTAAGGAGTTCCTGGATGATCTTAAAGCCCTGTTCAAAGTGCCGGTAGTACGGCATAGTCCGCTCGTGAAGGACCGGATCAGAAAGGTCGCAGTCTGCGGGGGAGCAGGTAGTTTTCTGATTTCCAGCGCAGTACATAGTGGGGCTGATATATATATAACGGCCGATGTCAAATACCACGAGTTTTTCGATGCCAACGACCAGCTGGTGATTGCCGATATCGGACACTTCGAGACCGAACAATACACGGTGGATTTGTTATATGATATTTTGGCGGAAAAATTCCCTACCTTTGCCGTCTTCAAAACGGGGGTGAAAACCAACCCGGTGAATTATCATATCTAATTCTAAAAACGTATATGGCAACTGTCAAAGACTTTTCGGTTGAAGAAAAACTGGTTTCTCTCATAAGCCTGCAAAAGATCGAATCCAAGATCGACGAATTCCAGATTC
Source organism: Flavihumibacter sp. (assembly GCA_036562745.1). Lineage (GTDB taxonomy): Bacteria > Bacteroidota > Bacteroidia > Chitinophagales > Chitinophagaceae > Flavihumibacter. The sequence goes on along the minus strand of DATCJQ010000313.1, from coordinate 865 downwards.
TGAAAGGTGAATTGCCCATGGAGGTAAGTGACCTCGAAGATGAAATCCAGGGATTGCATGCAAGACAAACCAGGATCGAGGAAGAGATCAATGGCATCAACGAGTTCATCAATCAGAAAAGAGAAGCCATCAAGGAAGCGGAAGCGCTGATCAAGAAGTACGAAAAACAAAGTACCAATGTTAAGAACAGCCGCGAATTCGAAGCCATTACCAAGGAAATAGAAATGCAGCAGCTCGAAGTGAAGCTGGCTGAGAAACATATTAAAGACGCTAACGAAGAGATCGCCGACAAAGTGGTTCATCTTGACAAAGCCAAGAAAGCCATTGCGGTGAAAGAAGGCGTGCTGAAGCACAAGAAAGAAGAACTGGAAAAAATCATTTCCACAACAGAAGAGGAAGAAAAGCATTTCAATAAATTGGCTTCTGAAGCACGTGAAAAAGTAGAACAGCGCCTGCTCCTGTCTTACGATCGTATCCGTAAGAACTATCGTAACGGTCTGGCTGTAGTACCTGTACTGCGTGATGCATGCGGTGGTTGCTTTAACGCGATTCCGCCTCAGCGTCAGAGTGAAATCAGACAACGCAAAAAAATCATCGTTTGCGAAAACTGCGGTCGTATCCTGGTTGACGCCGACCTGAACGACAGCGTTGAAGTAAAATAATTAGAAACCCCACCAAGGTAAACGCCCGTGCTGCAACACGGGCGTTTTTTTCAGTAGCCTTAGCAAAAGCGCCTATACCGCCAACCCGTCCCCTTCGTCCCCCTTGTTCCCCTTGTCTCCTTTGTTTCCTTCGTTTCCTTCGTCCCCTTTGTCTCCTTTGTTTCCTTCGTCCCCTTTGTCTCCTTTGTTTCCTTCGTCCCCCT
>DATCJQ010000307.1:0-7361 GCA_036562745.1 Flavihumibacter sp. | reverse complement strand
AGTTTATTGAGGAGTGGTGGGGTACCCGCTATCGCTATGGCGGAAATACCAAGCAAGGCATCGATTGTTCCGCCTTTACCTGCAACCTGGCCAGCAGCGTGTTCGGAAAGCAATTGCCCCGCACGGCCCGGCAGCAGTTTGATGCGGCACAGAAAATCCCCGCCGAATACCTGCAGGAGGGCGATCTCGTGTTCTTCAACACCCGCGGCGGGATTTCCCATGTGGGCGTGTATCTCCGCAACAACAAGTTCGTTCACGCATCCACTTCCGGTGGCGTGATGATCAGCGATCTCAACGAAGAATATTTCCGCAAACGATTTGTGGGCGCCGGCCGCCTCTAGTCTTTTCACCGCCCCCGGCTGGTGTTTCAACCTCCCGTCGGGTGGTGGTTTGAACGCGTGTTTTCACGGTTTTTTTCAGGTCTTTCAACTTCCCGTCGGGTGGTGATTTGACCCTAGTTCAGCTGGGTGACGTCGACGTAGAAGTTTTTGTCGACGAGGAAGTTGCTAACGCTGCCCGGAAGCGTCTTCCAATTGGCGTCTGGCTGAATCCATTGTGTTTTTCCATCAATTGTTATCCGGATAGGCATATTGAATCCTTTCACGGTATTGGCCCAGCGATAGGAGAGTTTTCCATTTTTCAGGCGGTATTGCAGTTGCGGAATCATTACCGTGCGCAGATACTGATCAAATACGGGCGTGAAATTCTTTCCGGTAAAACGGTTGATATAAGCTTCGATTTTTTCAGAGGTTACAATCTGGTGGTAGAAATCCCGGTTGAGGGAACGCAGCAACTGGCGGAATTGCTCATCATCGTCCATAATCTGACGGATGGTGTGCACCACGCTGGCACCTTTGTAATACATATCTGAGCTGCCTTCCTTGTTGACGCCATAAACACCAATTACCGGGATATCATTCCGGATATTCTTACGTGCTCCGACCTGGTATTCCTGTCCCGCGGTCAAACCACTCAGACATTCGGTAAAAATGGTTTCGCTATAGTTCGTGAATCCCTCATGCACCCACATATCGGCAATATCGGCCGTGGTGATATTGTTACCGAACCATTCGTGGGCGGATTCGTGTATGATGATGAAATCCCATTTCAGTCCCCAGCCGGAACCGGAGAGGTCCCTCCCGAGATATCCGTTTTTAAATTGGTTGCCATAAGCCACTGCGCTTTGATGTTCCATACCAAGATGGGGAGACTCCACCAGCTTGTAGCCATCTTCATAAAAGGGATAGGGACCGAACCAGTGTTCAAAACATTGCATCATCGGTTTCACCTGTTTGAACTGCTCGCGGGCGGCATCGAGATTATATTCCAGCACCCAGTAATCGCAGTCGAGTTTGCCTTTTTCGCCGTCCAGCACTTCGGAAAAATGTGCATACTTACCGATATAGGGAATGATATTATAACTATTGATCGGGTTCTTCACTGCCCAGGTATAGAGGGTGCGGCCGTTTTCCAGCTCAGACTGACTGATCAGCCGGCCATTGCCCACGCCCGTGAGGCCCGCCGGCGCAACAATGCGAAGCTCTGCGCCCTCATCCGGTTCATCGCTCTGGTGATCCTTGCAGGGGAACCAGACAGAGGCGCCCAGTCCCTGGCAGGCCACACTCATCCAGGGGTTGCCGGATTCATCCCTGCTCCAGATCCAGCCGCCGTCCCAGGGCGGACGCACCGCTTCCACCGGTTTGCCCGAGAAATGTACCACGAGCGTCTGACGACTGTTCGCAGGAAATCCGGATGGGATGGACACCAGGAAATGATTGCCGTCTCGCGTGAATTCGAAGGATTTTCCATTGGCCTCGATGCGGTCGATCTGCATGGGTTGCTGCAGATCCAGCTGCATCCGGTCATGCGATTTCAGAACCTGTATGCTGATCTCCACATAACCTTTAATGGTTTTGGAATCGAAATCGGGGTCCACATATACCGCATATTTCTTAACGTCCCACCAGGTTCTGTTTTCGTTTAGGCTTCCCCGTAAGGAGTCCTGGTGAGTATAGTTGCTTCTGGCCGACAAAGGCTGTGCTTTGGAGCAGGAGCTGAGCAAAACCGTGCAAAAGTACAGGAACAGAATATGCTTTATATTGAGACGCATAGTGAACCGAATTTGGATATTAATTTGGGATAAATATAGTTTCTTCGGGCAACATGAATGATTTCCGGACATACCGCTCATGTATTCTTTTCCTGCTCTGCTGGGTGATGGCCGGCTGCGGCTCCACCCATCCGCGTGAGGAAGGTTATTTCTGCTATAATGAAACCACGGGAGTGGCCAGCCTGGATCCGGCTTTTGCGAAAAACCAGAGCATCATGTGGGTGGTGCATCAGCTCTACAATACCCTGGTGGAAGTGGACAGCAATCTGCAGATCAAACCATCGCTGGCGAAGTACTGGGAGATCAGTGAAGACGGGCTCCGGTACACATTTCACCTGCGCACCGATATCTTTTTTCACGACGATCCCTGTTTCCCCGGAGGCAGGGGCCGAAGGATGGTAGCAGCCGACATTGCCTACAGCCTGCAACGCATCGTGGATCCTGCCACGGCCAGCAGCGGTGCCTGGATCTTTAACGACCGCGTCAGGCCGGAAGACGGTTTTGTGGCACTGGACGATTCCACCTTCCAATTGCGATTGCTGGAACCCTTTCCACCCATCCTCGGCATTTTGAGCATGCAATACTGTTCCATCATCCCGAAAGAAGCGGTGGCGCAGTACGGATCGCAATTCAGAGCGCATCCCGTGGGAACCGGTCCCTTTCAGTTTGTGGCGCTGGAAGAGGGACAGGCTTTATTGATGAAGAAAAATCCCAATTATTTTGAAGTGGACGAAAACGGAGAACGCCTGCCCTATCTGAACGGAATCCGTGTGGAATTTAACGACAGCAAGGCCACGGAGTTTCTCTTATTCCGCCAGGGACGTTTGCATTTTGTAAATGATCTCGATGCATCGTTCAAGGATGAAATACTCACGAAGAATGGCATGCTTCGCGCCGATTGGGAGGGGAGGATCCGCCTGGCCAAACATTCTTATCTGAATACCGAATACCTGGGCATATTGGTTGATACGAACAATGCTGTGGTGAAAAACTCGCCCCTGCGCCTTAAGGCGATCCGCCAGGCCCTCAACTTTGGTTTCGATCGCAGAAAGATGATGCTCTACCTGCGCAATTCGATCGGCACACCGGCGGAATCGGGATTTGTACCTGCGGGATTGCCATCCTTCAATGATTCCCTGTTAAAGGGCTATACCTACAACCCGGATAAGGCGAAGGAATTGTTGCAATCTGCCGGTTTTCCGAACGGGGAGGGGATGCCCGTTATCACCTTACTGACCGTTCCCATATATAGCGAAATGGCCAGTTATATGGCCCGCGAATGGCAGGAATTGGGCATACCGGTAAAAATTGAAGTGGTGCAGAAGAGTTTTCTGCTGGAGCAGACAGCCCAATCACAGGCCGCTTTCTTTCGCGCAAGCTGGATTGCCGATTATCCCGATGCGGAAAATTATCTGAGTGTGTTCTACAGTCGCAACCCCGCTCCCCCCAACTACACACGCTACTCGAATCCGGCATTCGACCGCCTGTATGAGCTCGCATTGAAAGAGACCAATGACAGCATTCGTTTTGAATTATACCGGAAGATGGATGCGCTGATCCTCGAAGATGCCCCGGTGATTCCGCTTTGGTACGACGAGGTGATTCACCTGGTGCAGCCATATGTGAAAAATTTCACACCCAATGCCCTCAATTTACTGGAGCTGAGACGCGTACGATTTAACTAAACCGCTTGGTTTTTTGCAGTACCTTTGCACTTCATTTTTTTAAAGGATTCAAATGGCCGTTATTTTAATTTTCTTCTTCACACACTGGTTCTTATCACTGTTTTTTCACACCTTTTTTCTTCATCGGTTTGCTTCCCATCAGATGTACACCACCAGCAAGGGATGGGAAAGAGTGTTTTACATTATGACATGGATCACGCAGGGATCCTCTTATCTCGTACCCCGTGCCTATGGTGTTATGCACCGCATGCACCACGAATACAGCGATACCGAAAAGGATCCGCATAGTCCCCATTTCTTTAAGGATGTATGGGGCATGATGATGCATACCCGTAATATCTATAACAGTTTCGTTACCCGCAAGAATATGCCGGAGGAAAAATTCACCCGTGCCTATCTGCCCAACTGGGAGAAACTGGATCGGTTTGCCGACCACTGGTTAACCCGTTTGGCTTTTGCCGCAGGGTATACCCTGATCTATATCTATTTCGCCCCCAGCTACTGGTGGTTCCTGCTGCTGCCCATTCATTACCTGATGGGACCGGTACAGGGCGCTATTGTAAACTGGTGTGGTCACAAGTATGGTTATGCGAATTACAAGAATGGCGATCATTCCCGCAATACCGAACCCTGGGGAATTTTCCTGCTGGGGGAACTGTTCCAGAACAATCACCATAAGGATGGCGAGAACCCCAATTTCGCGCGCAAATGGTTTGAGCTGGATCCCACGTTTTACGTGATGCGTTTCATGCATTTCATTGGTATTATCAAGCTGAAACCGGTACCGGTGGAAAATCAGCACCATCATTAATGGTGGCGGGTAGTTCTGCAAAAGGGATAAACACCCGGCTGATTCTGGACGACCCGGAACCTCCAACATATCTGCAACAAAAAAGACCATCAGAAATGATGGTCTTTTTTGTTGTGCAATTCTCTTAGTATCTGTGTTGGGGCGGAATGCTATCCGTTTGAATAAATAATCTTTTAAGGCAGCTTTTTCGTTTGTCCCTGGTTGTAACGTTTCAGTTTATCCCGGAATACCTTTTCAAATTTCTCCAGTTTGGGACGGATCACAAAATAGCAATAGGGCTGGGAGGAGTTTTTCAGGTAATAGTTCTGGTGATAATCCTCGGCCACATAGAAGGTTTTGAACGGAGCGATTTCGGTAACGATGGGATTTTCCCAGGCACCGTTTTTTTCGAGCTGTTCTTTATAGTAGAGGGCTTTTTTCTTCTGTTCGTCGTTATGGTAGAAGATGGCGCTGCGGTATTGGGGGCCCACATCATTGCCCTGCCGGTTGAGGGTGGTGGGGTCGTGGGTTTGCCAGAACACTTCCAGGATTTCGTCGTAGGTAATCATGGAGGGGTCAAAAACCACCTGGATCACCTCGGCATGACCGGTTTTTTCGGTGGAAACCTGCTCATAGGTGGGGTTCACCGTATGACCGCCGGAATAGCCCGAAGTCACCTTCAGCACACCGTTTAGCTGTTGAAAAACGGCTTCCACGCACCAGAAACAACCGGCACCCAGGGTGGCGGTATCGATCTCCTGATGGTAACCGCTGTACATCAAGTCGTTACTCATAGACCTGTTCGGATTTTCTTTTTGAGCGCAACCGCTGCTGAGCAGCTGATAACAGAACAGTAAAGAAAGCGGAGTAAAAATTTTCAAATACGCCATGATTTAGTTCTACTAATCGATTCCATGCAAGGTACAAACGTGTTTGATTAAGACCGTGGATAAAACGTTAAATTACCTGTATATTTGCCCGCTATGACACAGGAACAATTGAAAACATTGCGGGAACGGGTGACGGTTCTAAGGAGGTTTCTTTGACGTCGCTAACCGCACAGATAAAGTACAACAGGATAAACAATTAACGCTGGCGCCCGGATTTTGGGACGACAATCAGCGGGCTACCGCCATTCTTAAGGAGATCAAGGTACACGAATACTGGCTGGATCTGTTCAAATCGGTGGAAACCGCCGTGGAAGATTTTGCCGTATTGTTCGAGTTCTGGAAAGCCGGTGAAGCTACCGAGGAAGAAGCCCGGGAAGCCTACGACAAGGCCCTGGAAGCCATCGAGGAAGCCGAATTCAAGAGCACCCTCAACCAGCCGGAAGACGAACTGCCGGCCGTGGTTCAGATCAACAGCGGTGCCGGTGGAACCGAAAGCCAGGACTGGGCCCAGATTCTCGCCCGTATGTACCGCATGTATGGTGAAAAACAGGGCTGGACAGTTACCGAGCTGGACTGGCAGGACGGCGATGGTGCCGGCATCAAAAGCGCCACATTCCAGTTCGATGGTCCCTTTGCCTATGGATTCCTTAAAGGCGAAAGCGGGGTGCACCGACTGGTACGGATCTCTCCCTTCGATGCCAATGCGCGTCGCCATACCTCATTTGCCTCGGTATTCGTATATCCGCTGGTAGATGATACCATTGAAATCGAGATCAAGGACAGTGAGGTGAAAATGGAAACCGCCCGAAGCGGGGGAGCAGGCGGACAAAACGTGAACAAGGTGGAAACCAAGGTGATGCTGACCCATATTCCCACCGGAATCGTGGTGATCTGTCAGACCGAAAGGACCCAGCTTGGCAACCGGGAAAAAGCCATGCAGATGCTGAAAAGCCGTCTCTATGAAGAGGAACTCAGACGAAGAGAAGAGGCCAAAAACAGCGCCAACGCCAACAAGAAAAAAATTGAATGGGGCAGTCAGATCCGCAGTTATGTATTCCATCCGTATAAGATGATCAAAGATCACCGCACCGACTACGAGGTAGGAAACGTGCAACCCGTTATGGATGGAGAACTTGACGGTTTCATCAAAGCTTACCTGATGAGCCAGAAAGAAGAGGAGCCTGCCAGCTAACTTAAACACATATACTATGAGCCTTGGTTATTTTTCTTACCCTTTGCCGGCCAACGAACCGGTGTTGAACTACGCACCGGGGTCACCGGAAAAACTCCGTCAGAAAAAAGTATTGGCGGAACTCAAAAAGAAAGAAGCTGATATCCCCATGTATATCGGCGGAAGAGCCGTTCGCACCGGCGAGAAAGTGGCTATCAATCCCCCGCATGAGCGAAATCACGTGTTGGGATATTTCCATATGGGAGGTAAAAAGCATGTGGAGCAGGCCATCGATGCGGCGCTCAGGGCCAAGGCTGCCTGGGCGGAGATGAGTTGGGAAAACAGGGCGAATATCTTCCTGAAAGCTGCCGATCTGATCGCCACCAAGTATCGTCCCTATATGAATGGAACCACCATGCTGGGACAAAGCAAAAATATTTACCAGGCTGAAATTGATTCGGCCTGTGAACTGGTGGATTTCCTTCGTTTCAACGTGCATTTTCTGAGCGAAATCTATAAACAACAGCCCATCAGCGCGCCGGGCATCCACAATCGGGTGGAATGGCGTCCGCTGGAAGGATTTGTACTGGCTGTAACCCCGTTCAATTTTACGGCCATTGGGGGTAACCTGCCCACATCCGCTGCGCTCTGCGGCAACACCGTGGTTTGGAAACCAGCCAATACGCAGATTTATTCCGCGCAGATGTTCATGCGG
>DATCJQ010000297.1:0-2162 GCA_036562745.1 Flavihumibacter sp. | reverse complement strand
ACTTGTATGTGATAGAGGGCTATTCGCATAAGGAAATTGCGGAACTGCTATCCATCAGTGAAGGAACCAGCAAATCACAATTGGCAAGAGCCAAGGCCATCCTGCAAAAAAAAGTGGCTGATTTTTTAGGTGAAAAACGTAAACAGGCCAACTGATGAGCGAACCACTAAGCAATAAAATGAATCAATGGGAATGCAGTCCGCCCCCGGGCGCCTGGCAGGCTATTTCCCTTGAGTTGCAGGAGTGGAATGCCGAAAAAAAACTCGCGCAACGCCTGCAGGCCATCGAAACGGTACCACCCGCTGAAAGCTGGACTGCCATTGCAGCTGCCCTGAATCAGCAAGCCCAACCCGCCGCCATCCTTGTCGAAAAAAGAGTTGAATCCCCCGCTCCTCGTCGGGAAACCAGGGTTCGCACTCTCTTTCCCTATTTTATCAGATACGGGGCCGCAGCTGCCGTAATCGGTTTTATTGCCTGGGCCCTGATCAACAGCAATTCAGGGGGTCGCAACCTGAATAGTACAGCCATCCCCCTCTCCTCACAGGCCAGTGCCCATTCCGAAGCCGGTTTGGTACCCCGCGTGGAACAGCCTGCACAGAATACCATCGCACAAACCAGCCGGTCCGAAGGAAACAGAAGCGAATTGGGGCGCAGTCAATCGGCCACCCGCAAACGCAAGGACCCCTCTTATGCATTCGTGCGTCATTCACGCAGTCAGTCGCAACGGGTTTCAACCAACTGGGAACAACTTTTCTCCACCAAACTGCGGACGGAGCCCATACGCTCCCTGCCCGTGCAGCAGCGCGATCAGCGCTATATACAAATCGCCGCACAAAATGGAAATACCATCCGGCTTTCCGCTAAATTCGCGCCCATCTATCATTATCTGACAAATCGGACCGAAGAAACTGTGCCCCAGTTCCAGACCATAAGCCGGCTGGAACAACAGCTGCAACAGGCTGATTTTGTTCCCAATCCGGCTAACCTGTTCGATTTGCTGATGCTAAAAGAATTAATTGAAGAGAACTAGTAACCATGGCCCGTATTAAACTGGAGAAACCCGCAGGATTTGTTTTCGAAACAATAATTCGCATAAGGATTACCGATATCAACTACGGTGGACATATGGGCAATGATGCCCTGCTCAGCATTTTGCACGAAGCCCGGCTGCAGTTCCTGCAGCACGCTGGTTATTCGGAAATGAATGTGGAGGGTGTGGGATTGATCATGAGCGATGTGGCCATTGAATTCAGGCAGGAAGCCTATTTCGGTGATGAGCTGCTCATAAAAATGGTGGCCAACGATTTCAGCAGGGTGGGCTTCGATATCTTCTACCAGGTGGAGAAAACCGGCAGCGAAAAAAATGCCGTGGTGGCTTTTGCCAAAACCGGAATGGTATGCTTCGATTACAATACCAGAAAAGTAGCACCCCTGCCGGCGGCTGTACCCGCTAAACTGGGGCTACCGGCTTGATACTAAAGATCCGGATTACTGTTGTTTCCAACTTACTGCTGATTCCAGATTTTCCATCCCTCTTCGGCCTGGATCACCAGCATATCATGACCGTTTTCCGTTACGGCCCCCTGTGCCTTTCCTTTCTGCAGGAACAGGGTTTCAGCCGGATTATAAACCAGATCATAGAGATAATGACGGTCACCTATAACCGAATAATTCAATGGCGGACAGCTGTCCAAATTTGGATACATCCCCAGCGGGGTGGTATTGATCCACAGCGTGGCCGACTGCAGGAGCTGATCATTCAGCTGCTCGTAACTTAAAATGCCGAATTTGGGATCCGCTTTACGGCTTATAACGATGAAGGGTATACGAAGTTTGCGAAGTACATACTGCACAGCCTTGGAGGCACCGCCGGTACCCAGAACCAGCGCGTGCGAATGATGAGGAGCCAGCGATTTTAGCAAGGATTTCTCAAAACCCACCACATCGGTATTAAACCCCTCCAGTTTCCCGTTGCGGATCCGGATACAATTGCAGGCACCGGTTTCTTCCACCACTTCCGATTTAAGGTGAAGAAATGGAATAACAGATTCCTTGTATGGAATGGTAACATTGATCCCTTCGAGCGCGGGATTTTCCTCCAGCAGGCGGTTCAGCTCCTCAATTTGAGTGATCGGATAATTCTCGTAGAAGGCATCCAGGCC
>DATCJQ010000295.1:0-2568 GCA_036562745.1 Flavihumibacter sp. | reverse complement strand
CACCGGCAGCACACCGGTTCAGGAGCACCTGCCAACCAATATTCTGAAACTGTCGGTAGTTAAATAACCGATAGCCATAATAATTCCGACGCCGTCGGGATGCTGAAAAGAAAAGGGACTCTGCGGAGTCCCTTTTTTATTGTTGTATAGCCCCACTGGGGGCTGCTGTGCATTAATTAGGACCTGAAAGTGCAGCAACACAGGCTTTCACTTCCTCCGGATCGACGGTCCAGGTATTGGTCCCCTCTCCCAGCAGAGGGTTTCGATATTCCATGGCTCCGGCAGTTTGTTTACGGGCCGAACTATGAAATTCGGTAAGTCCGGTCAGCTCCTGCAACCGTGCAATATTGCCGGAGCGTATACCCGATCCCGGTAGTATGGTGATTCGCTCCTTTGCTGCGGCAATACAGGCCACCAGATTACTGAGCCCTTCCATCACCGTGGGAGCTCCTCCCGAGGTGAGTATGCGCTGACAGCCTGCACGGATGATCAATTCCAGTGCTTCCAACTGATCGGGCACATGATCAAAGGCCCGGTGGAAGGTCACATCCATCGGATATGCCAGTTCAACCAGGCGTGCAGTCCGATCATAATCCACTTCGCCATTGGCTTTGAGAAAACCGAAAACCACGCCATCCATTCCAATTTGTTTCGCCGCGAGAACATCGGTTTTGATCAGTTCGTATTCCTCGTCGGTATAAAGAAAATCGCCACCACGTGGACGTATAATCGGAAAAATCGGAATATTCACTGCTTCCCTGGCGGCTTTCATCATTCCGTAAGACACGGTGGTGCCTCCTTCAGGCGGGTTCGCACATAGTTCGATTCTTCCTCCTCCGGATTCTTCGATCAGTCGACAACTGGGAAGATCAAACGCAATTACTTCTAACAAAAAAGACATCGGACCAAAATTTTGACCAAAGTAAATCAATTCGCCCCGTATAGAAGCCTGTAATTCAGTACATTTAGTTTTTATTTATTTTTTTCCGCAGAGGCCATGAACAAGTTGTACCTGATTCTCTTTTTATTGTTGTTTTCTCCGATCCTGAAAGCTCAAACTCCTTATAGTCAGGATTCGGCCTGGATTCGAGAAAACTATACCAAGATCGAACAGTATATTCCCATGCGGGATGGCGTAAAACTTTTTACGTCCATCTATATGCCCAAGGATGCCACGGAAAAGCATCCGATCCTGATGAGCCGCACACCCTATTCCTGTGCGCCTTATGGTGTTGACAACTGGCGCAATTTCTGGGATACCCATTGGCGTTATTACATGCGCGAGGGGTATATCATCGTACTGCAGGATGTGCGTGGCCGTTTCATGAGTGAGGGACAGTTTGAAGATGTGCGTCCGTTCAGAAAAAACAAATCCGGATCCAGCGATATTGACGAAGCTTCCGATGCGTACGACACCATCGACTGGCTGGTAAAAAATCTTCCCAATAATAATGGACGCGTGGGGGTATTTGGCATTTCCTATCCCGGATTCTACAGCACCATGGCAGCAGCATCGGGGCACCCGGCATTGAAGGCTGTGAGTCCCCAGGCACCGGTAACCGACTGGTTCATGGGCGATGATTTCCACCATAATGGCGCACTGGCCCTGATGGATGGTTTCAATTTTTACACCGGAGGGTTCGGTTTTCCAAGGCCGGCACCTACTCCCTATCGTCCGGTGAGCAAATTGAAAATTCCGAGAAACGATAATTACCAAACCTTTTTGGAGATCGGTCCGCTTTCGAATTTCATGAGGCTGACCGGCGATTCCATCCGCTTCTGGAAACAGCTATACGCGCATCCCGACTACGATGAATTCTGGCGTTCACGCGATGCACGCAATGCGATGTTTTCCGTAAAACCGGCCATGTTAACAGTCGGCGGACTTTATGATGCCGAAGACTGTTACGGGGCCTGGAATCTGTATAAAGCGATCGAGACACAGAGTCCGGGTACCAATAGCAAAATCGTGATGGGGCCCTGGTACCACGGACAATGGGCCCGGGGCGATGGCAGCTCGCTGGGCGCCATCCATTTTGGAAGTAAAACCTCCGAGTGGTACCTGAACAATATTGAGATTCCCTTTTTCCAATATCACCTGAAGGGCAAGGGATCGATTGATCACCTGGCCGAAGCCACCATTTTCTTCTCGGGCGAGAACCAATGGAGAAGTTTGGACAAATGGCCCCCGGTGCAGACCGAGCCAACCCCTATTTACCTTCACCCCCGCGGTGAGCTCGACTGGCTGCCTGCATTCGGGAAAGTGCCTCCCACTGAATACGTGAGTGACCCGGCCAAACCGGTACCCTATACGGGCCATATCCATTTCCAGCGGACCCGCGAGTATATGATCGACGACCAGCGCTTTGCCACCCGCCGTCCGGATGTGGTGAGCTTTACCACGCCGGTTTTGGACAGCAATCTGACCCTGGCCGGACCGGTAATTGCCGATTTGATGGTCGCCATCTCCGGCACCGATGCCGATTTTGTGGTGAAGCTGATCGATGTGTACCCCGATGATGCGCCCAACGGACTGGGTGGATACCAACAGCTGGTTCGGGGTGAGAT
>DATCJQ010000292.1:0-2952 GCA_036562745.1 Flavihumibacter sp. | reverse complement strand
GTATAAAGGTCGCCGAGCAGGTCGAAGACGATGGTTTTGCCATCCGGACTCAGATCCACCGACATCCAGGTTCCTTCCGTGGTGGTCAGTTTGATATTTCGTTCTGCCTTGAGGGGAAGGCCCTTGAAGGGTGTGTACCGGATCGAATCTTTTTTGGTTGTGTCGGCCGGAAACCTGTCGGGGAAATGAGGGGCGGCCATCGAGGTACTGGTATTCAATAGTGCAGCGAAGCAAAATATGCTCACAGCGGTTAGATGGTTAGAAGCCATAATGATGAATTGAGATTTATTCTCAAAAATAAAGGATTAGGTTGCCAGAATAGCGCCGGTTTCCGGGTAATCTGATACCGCTTATCCAATTTCTGAGCGGGACAGAACCTTGATGAAAAAGCGGCCGAAACCCTATAAAACCGAAGCGCAAAACGCGGAACCTGAACTTAGATTTGTAATTGAAAAAATGGAGTGATGAAAAAAAGCTGGTACTTTCTGTTATGGGTTTTGGTTCTATCGTCCTGCTCCAGGAAAACAGGTGCAGGTATTTCTGTTCCGGTTTCCAACACCGTTCCCGATTATGGTAAGGATCGATATTGGGCAGCCCTGCCAACGATCAACGATCCTTCGGATGAACTGCCTGCTCCACTGCGAGAGGATTATCGAAAAGACACCAGTGTAGACGTGTTTTTTATTCACCCGACCACGTTTACGGGCGAATTTCAGGGACGATGGAACGCGGCTGTGGAAGACGAGGCTTTGAACAAAAAAACGGATGAATCAACGATCCGATTTCAGGCCAGCGCTTTTAATGAGTTTAATGTGTATGCACCGCGCTACCGGCAGGCGCAGATAACCAGCTTCTATACCAGCGATACCCTTGCTGCCGGCGCGGCGTTGGAAGCGGCTTATGAGGATGTTCGGGCAGCATTCAGTTATTATCTGCAGCACTGGAACAAGGGCCGACCGATTATAATCGCATCACACAGTCAGGGTACCCGTCATGCCAAGCAATTGCTACGCGATTTCTTTGAAGATAGTTTGCTTCGCCAACAACTGGTGGCGGCCTATCTGATCGGCTATCCGGTGGAACCGGATTATTTTTCGGCTATCCCTCCCTGTGAGGATTCCGCACAAACGGGATGTTTTATCAGCTGGCGTACCTTCCGCGCCGGTTACGAACCGCCCTATGCACCTGCTTTCCGGCAATCGGTGGTGGTGAATCCGCTAAGCTGGAAAACCGATACGAGTTACGCCCCCACTGCCCTGCACAAGGGCGCCGTGCTTCGGAATTTCAACAAAATTTATTACAGAGTGAATGATGCCCGGGTGTACAAGGATTTGTTGTGGGTGAGCCGTCCGCGGTTCCCCGGTAGCCGTCTGATCAGAACCGGTAATTATCACATTGGGGATATCAACCTGTTTTATCAGAACATCCGTGAAAATTTGAGAACCCGCGTGGCCGAATTCAGGAGGCAAAAAATCGGATGGTGAGTTGATTTTTTCTGAAGCGGAAACTTCGAACCTTCCATAAGGCGGGAAGATGAAACTTAGACTTGAAACACCTGATGGTTGGCGGGGGAACTAAAAGCCCGGACCTCCTGTAAGGAATCCGGGCTTTTTTATTTCGGTCTGTTATCGGGAAGGTGAATCTTCCCGGTTGATGATTCGTTGGCGGAGTGATTAAAACTCTGCAGATTTCGGTGTGCGCGGGAAGGGAATCACGTCGCGGATATTACCCATTCCGGTTACAAACTGAACCATGCGTTCGAAACCAAGTCCGAACCCTGCATGCGGCACGGTACCGAAACGACGGGTATCGAGATACCACCAGAGTTCTTCGCCGGGGATACCCATTTCTTTCATTCTCTCTTCGAGTTTGTCGAGGCGCTCTTCCCGCTGGCTGCCACCCACAATTTCGCCGATACCGGGTGCCAGGATATCCATGGCTGCAACGGTTTTGCCGTCGTCGTTCTGACGCATATAGAAGGCTTTGATCTCCTTGGGATAATTCGTAACGATCACCGGTTTTTTGAAATGTTTTTCCACGAGGTAACGTTCATGCTCGCTTTGCATATCGATGCCCCATTTCACCTCGTATTGGAATTTTTTCTTCTTATATGCGGGCGACTGAAGCAGAATTTCGATTGCTTCGGTGTAAGTGATCCGTTCGAAATCATTGTTGAGAACGAATTCGAGTTTTTCCACCAGTCCCATTGCACTGCGCTTGTCGGCGGGCAATTGTTTTTCTTCATCCACCAGGCGTGCGGCCAGGAATTCCACGTCTTCGCGGTTATGGTCCATCACGTACTTAATGATGTATTTGATGAAGGACTCGGCGAGGTTCATGTTGTCTTCCAGATCGTAGAAGGCCATCTCGGGTTCGATCATCCAGAACTCGGCCAGGTGGCGGGTGGTATTGGAATTTTCCGCCCGGAACGTGGGACCGAAGGTATAGATATCGCCGAAAGCAGTGGCACCGAGTTCCCCTTCCAGCTGCCCGCTTACGGTTAGGTTGGTGCTCCTGCCGAAGAAATCTTCCTTGAAATTGATGGTACCATCCTCATTGCGCGGGGGATTATCCAGGGGCAGGGTGGTTACGCGGAACATTTCGCCGGCACCTTCGGCGTCGGAAGCCGTGATGATGGGGGTATGCAGATAGATAAATCCGCGTTCATTAAAGAACTGGTGAACCGCGAAAGCCAGGCTGTGGCGGATCCGGAATACCGATCCAAAGGTATTGGTCCGGAAACGGAGATGTGCTTTTTCGCGCAGGAACTCCAGGCTGTGTTTTTTGGGTTGCAGCGGATATTTTTCCGGGTCGGAATCGCCCAGGATTTCGAGGGTTTTTGCTTTTAGTTCGAGCTTCTGGCCTTTACCGAGTGAAGGAATCACTTCGCCGGTAACCTTAAGGGCGGCACTGGTGGTAATGCGTTTGAGGAGTGACTCATCAAACTGACCC
>DATCJQ010000163.1:0-6668 GCA_036562745.1 Flavihumibacter sp. | reverse complement strand
GGCCTATAGTTTGCAGAAGATCGAGGGACTGACACTGAAAGAAATTGCAATGATTATGGAAACCACCGAGGGCGCAGTGGAGGCCTTATTAAACAGAGCAAAAAACAACCTGAAGAAATCGTTAACCGAATACTATCGCACACACAGACATGAACACTGATAAACACATTGAAAACCTGGTGGAGCAGACGCTTCAAAGCCTGGATGGCCTGCAGACAGCCAGGGCCAATCCGCATCTTTACACCCGGATCAGGGCCCGGCTGGAGGATGAAAGATCCACCTGGAGCCGGATCGCCGCTTTCCTGTCTAAACCGGTCGTTGCCATTGCACTGGTTCTTCTGGTGATTGCGCTGAACGTATTCACCATCACCAGCTCCAGAACAGAATCCGATGAAAATACGGATCAACTGGTGGCAGTAGCACAGGATTATAATTTCCAGCCTTCCAGTATTCTGGAGAATGGTTACAGTCAACCCTAATGCGTATGCGAAACAGAACCCTCATAATAGTCATAGCTGTTTTACTGGTCAGCAACCTGTTATTACTCGGCGTCTATCTTTTTGGCTCTCCGGCAAAAAAAACCAACACGGCGCCGAAAAATGATCGCTCTCCGGTGGAATATATGACCAAGGAGCTTAAGCTCGATTCCAGTCAGCGGGAACAGTTTCGCGAACTCTGGGAATCGGTCCAAAAGAAAAACAGGGAACTCTATGACTCCATCCGTTTCCAACGCGAATCGCTCTATACCAATCTGAAAACCGAACCCCAGCCCGACAGCATCATCCATTCCATCACCGAAAAGATTGCGGAATTCGAAAAGCAGATTTCCCTTAATAACTATCAGCATTTCCGGAATGTACATGCGATTTGCGATGCAGAACAACAGGTGCGACTCGACTCTGTAATTGCGCGCATGGTGAAAAGAGGAAAGCGCAGGTAGTACCCCTTCATTAGTTCCAGATATCGTTCCCCGCAGTCAGAATCAGGGGAGCCGATTCCGTTACTACAATTGTATGCTCGTGCTGGGCAACATAAGTTCCATCGCCTGTATAAAGGGTCCAGCCGTCTTCCGCTTCTCTGGCTCGACTTGCCCCTGTGGAGATAAATGTTTCAATAGCCACCACCATGTTTTTGCGAAACCGGTCGCGGTTCAGCACATCATAATAATTGGCCACGGAATGCGGATATTCATGAAGTTGCCGCCCGATTCCGTGTCCGGTCAGATTGCGGATCACGCGAAACCCTTCCTTTTTGGCAGATTGTTCCATCACTCTTCCCATTTCTGCGATACGCATACCCGGGCGAATCATTTCGATGGCCTTTTTCAGTATCGCTTTCGAGGTCTGTACCAACCGTTCATGGCCGTGCAGATCTTCACCCAACACAAAGGAGCCGCCGTTATCAGACCAGAATCCGTTTAGCTCAGCACTTACATCAATATTCACCAGGTCGCCGCTGGTCAGGACCTTAGTAGCAGAGGGAATTCCATGCGCCACTTCCTGGTTCACACTGATACAGGTGTAACCCGGAAATCCATAGGTCAGTTTCGGAGCAGGCCGCGCACCAAAACTTTCGAGGATGGATGCGCCATATTGGTCCAGTTCCAATGTACTCATACCGGGGCGGGCATATTCTCTCATTTTTTTCAGGGTGATGGCCACTGCGGTACTCACGGCCTGCATACCCAATAATTCTGCTGCTGATGATATTGACATATTACGAAGGTAACTACTATGAGTAAAAGGCCCCTAACCACTCATCCCCTTGCCCTGGACCAGTTCATCCAGACGTACAATGTCCCGGCCCACATCGAGTTGTACCATCGCACCGCATTTCAGTGCGAAATTGTTTCGCTGATGCCCAACCGGAAAATCGAAGCATACAGGGTATGAACAGTCCTGCACTTTTTCCAGCACAATTTGTTGCAGGTTCCTGCCAAACTCCTCCTCCGGTTTTTCGGATGGTTTATGTTTGAATCCGCCGATAATCAATCCGGTTAGATGCTCCAGCTTTCCGCTCCTTTTGAGGTTCCAGAACATACGGTCGATGCTGTAGAGGTATTCGCCGGTATCTTCGAGAAAAAGAATACATCCCTTTGTGTTTAAATCCGAGGGGGAGCCGGCCAGCGTCTCCAGGGTTTTACAGTTACCACCCACTAATCGCCCTGCGGCTTTTCCCAGACGGTTATGGAGGGTAGAAGGAATCCGGAACTGCATGGGTTTCCCGAAAAGCATATCGCGAATCGACAGAATGGTGGCTTTCTGCAGCTCGTCGGCCAGGGCCCAGTAGGTTGGAAAGCTGTTACACATCTTGGAATGGATCGAGGCAAATCCTGTCTTTCTGAACAGATGGGCATGCAAAACGGTTATATCGCTAAAGCCGATAACCCATTTTGGATGTTTCCGGAAGCCGGCGAAGTTCAGACCATCCACGATACGCACGAGCCCGTATCCGCCTCTTGCACAGAGAATAGCTTTTATTTCCTTATCGTCCAGCATCGATTGAAGATCAGCAAGCCTTTCCCGGTCGGTGCCCCCAAAAGTGCCGTCGCGTTTCCCGATGGTGGAACCCAGGCGAACCACCAATCCCCATGATTTCAACTGTTGCAGGGCGGGCTGGATCTCTTCATAGCTAATATACCCTGCGGGGGCAGTGATCGCAATAATATCTCCCTGTTTTAGAAAATCGGGCTGCCGGGTGGTGGCCCACCCGGGGGCGAGGGGATCTTCGGTGTTGTGTAACTTCGAAAAGCCCGCACCCATGGCCAGGGCTGCCAGATGATGTAAGAAATCTTTACGGATCATACCCTAAAGATATTCCCTTTGGACCTTCCGGAACGGGCATGATCCCGAAGGTTGGGCACCTTTCCGTATTTTTGCGCCTTACCGTTAGGAGGCGACGGACGGTTGCCATTTGAGAGCGGTACATATTAAAGAAGGACATCATGCAAGAACCCAAGAGATATTTGATCACGGCGGCTCTGCCCTATGCCAATGGACTGAAGCATATTGGTCACCTGGCCGGGGCCTATCTGCCCGCGGATATATATGTGCGTTACCTGCGTGCCCGCAAGCGCGACGTGGTTTTCGTGTGCGGAAGCGATGAACATGGCACGGCTATTCCCATCCAGGCGATGAAAGAAGGTACCACCCCGCAGGCGATCATCGATAAATACCACGAGATCATTAAGCAGAATTTTGACGACCTGAGCATTTCGTTTGACATCTACGATCGCACCAGTGCGCCGATTCACCACGAAACTTCGAAGGAGTTTTTCACAGCCCTTCATAATGCCAATGCCCTGGAAACCCGTGAAACCGAGCAGTATTACGACGAGCAGGCCGGCACTTTCCTGGCCGACCGTTATATCAAGGGCACCTGTCCGAACTGCGGATTCAATGGTGCTTTTGGCGACCAGTGTGAGAAATGCGGAACAGCGTTGAGTCCGGATGAACTGATCAACCCGGTCAGCACCCTGAGCGGCGCAGCACCGGTAAAGAAAAAAACCACGCACTGGTATCTGCCGCTGAACCGTCATGAGGATTTCTTACGTCAATGGATACTCGAAGAGCACAAGAACGACTGGCGTGCCAATGTACTGGGACAATGCAAGAGCTGGATTGATGGCGGCTTGCAGCCCCGGGCCGTAACCCGCGACCTCGATTGGGGTATCGAAGTACCACTGCCCGAAGCCAAGGGCAAGGTGCTTTATGTGTGGTTCGATGCGCCGATTGGTTATATCAGCGCCACGCGCACCTGGGCGCAGCGTGAAGGCAAAGACTGGAAACCCTACTGGTACGACAAGGAAACCAAACTGGTGCACTTTATCGGGAAGGACAATATCGTGTTCCATGCGATCATTTTCCCGGTGATGCTCAAGCTTCATGGCAATATCCTGCCGGCCAATGTTCCGAGCAACGAGTTTCTGAATCTGGAAGGCGATAAAATGAGTACCAGCCGCAACTGGAAGCTCGACATGCAGGATTATATCGACGACTTTGTAAAGAAGGAGAACGGCGGTCCGCAACTTGTGGATGCTCTTCGGTATTACCTGACACAGATAGCGCCGGAAACCAAGGATAGCGAATTCACCTGGAAAGGTTTTCAGGACGCAGTGAACAGTGAACTGGTGGCCATCTTCGGAAACTTCGTGAACCGCAGCCTGGTGCTGATGCATAAACTCACCGGTGGCAAGGTTCCGCCTCTGCACGCCGATATATTGGACGACAAGGATCGCGAGCTGATGGAGGCCATCAAAGCCACCAGGGAAAAAATGGAATCGCTGATTGAGAACTACAAGTTCCGAGATGCGCAGTTTGAGCTGATCGACCTCGCCCGCCAGGGAAACAAGTATATGCAGGATAAGGAACCCTGGATCAAAGCGAAACAGGGGGCATCAGCACAGCCCGAGATCGACAACTGCCTGCACTGCTGTTTGCAGCTTTGCGCGAACCTGGCTATCCTTGCCAACCCCTTCCTGCCCAACACCTCGAAGAAGATGTTGCACCTGCTGAAAGTAGTGGACAAGATGCTGGAATGGGAAAACGCAGGATCGATGAAATTGCTAAGCGTAGGATATACCCTGCGTGCACCCGAATTATTATTCAGAAAAATAGAAGACGTGGAGATTAAAGAACAGATCGAAAAATTGAAAGCAAACAGCGCTGCCGCAGAAGCCGCCAAAGCTGCTGAAGCAACCACCTCAGGTGAGACCAAACCTGCAGATGCGAACGCGCAAGCTCCTACCGGTGCCCCAGAACCGAAACCAGCCAAGGCAACCATTCAGTTTGATGATTTCGCCAAAATCGACCTGAAAATCGGTACGATTCTGGCTGCAGAAAAAGTGGAAAAAGCCGACAAGCTGTTGAAACTTTCCGTGGACCTGGGCTCTGAAACCCGGACCATCGTAAGCGGGATTGCGCTGCATTTTAAACCCGAAGAGATAGTGGGCAAGCAGGTAGTGGTGGTAACCAATCTGGCACCACGTAAGATGAGAGGTATCGAAAGCAATGGCATGATCCTGATGGCCGAAGACGAGCAGGGCAAACTGCATTTTGTTCGTCCGGAAATTATGATCAATGCAGGTGCCGGCGTAAGCTAGATAAATTCCTTTTAAGGCATAGAGAGGTTGTTCGGGCAGATCTTGAACAACCTCTTTTTTTTGACTAACTTGTAGATCATGGTCAGAATCAGGCGAAAACATCGGTTATGGATGGGAGCAGGCATAATCCTTTTGCTGATTCTCCTTACTGCCGGTTATTTGTTAAGATATCGTTCGGCCGAAGCGGTGGACCAGTTGATCAAAAATCTTTCCAACGGAGAGTATAAACTTCAATCCACCAGCTTCCGTTTCAACCTGTTCCGCTTCCAGATCAACGCCAAAGACATACGGATAAGCCCCACGGTACAGAACGACGACAACAGTGTTTTCGAGTTCCACGCCGATTCGCTCGCTATCGGCATCAACAATCCGATTCAACTGCTGCTCTTCAAGCGTTTATCTGTAAACCGCCTGATACTTAAATCCCCCTATCTCGAACTGCGTACGCAGAAAAAGGATAGCACCCGCACACGTCCCCTACGTCCGCTGCACATCGAAATTGCCGCGGTGCAGGATGTTTTTTTCGATGTATTATCATCGCTGGAAGTACAACGCTTCCGCATGACGGATGCAGCCGTGGCCATCTACCCCGAAACGGCTATGGATAACCGAAGGTTCTTTCTTAATCATATCAACCTGGCGCTCGACGATCTGCACCTCCTGCGTAAATTCAATCAGTGGGACAATTCCAACCGGGTAAATGTGGACCTGCAGCTCCTTCAACCTACCATTGAATACCCCGACAGCAGCCTGCAGGTGGTACTGGACCGGTTAATATGGCAAACCCAAAGCCACCGTTTCGACTTAAGTGGACTGGACTTTCATAAACGTGTTGATAATTCCGAAGAAAAATCGGGATTCCGTCTCGAAAACATAGAACTGGATTCACTGAACTGGAACAAACTACTGACGGAGGGACGGATTGAACTCGGACTGCTCAAAGCATCCAAAGGATTTTTCACCAGTAACAATATTCGCTTCAGACCCAATCCCGCCGTGAAGTCGGTACGCGTAGAGAACAGTTTCCTGGATGTAATGGGACCGATTCATATTCGCAAACTGGAAATCGATAGCATCGAGTTTACCGGTACCACCATCAGCCGAAGGGGAAGGGAAAAACTTGCCGTCCTGGGCGATAATTTCACCGTATCCAATCTGACGGTTGACAATGATCTCCCCAACAAAATCGAGCTCGATGATCTTGAATTTGCCGTCCGCGGATTCATACAATCAGACAGCAACAAAAGTTTCCAGACAGGGTTCGATGGTATGCGAATCAGGAAAAACCAACTCACACTGCACAACTATTTCCTGAGAGCAATGAACCGCACCAATACCGGCCGAAACAGCATTGAGGCCAAGCAGATGGTACTGCACAATCTTTCCATTCCGGCTTTACTTAACGGGCGATTGCAGTCGGAGGAACTCTACCTGATTGAACCGACCGTAAGGCTGGAACTATCGGGCGGCCGCAATCCACGGAACGGTCAGCCAATACAGGAATTGCAGCGGAATATCCGCCGAACACTGCAAATCGAAACCATCCGGATTTATGATGCTGACCTTA
>DATCJQ010000279.1:0-14900 GCA_036562745.1 Flavihumibacter sp. | reverse complement strand
GTTTGGTAATGCCCCGAATGGTGAGATCCCCGGTGATTTCATAATCGGTATCTGACTTCTTCGTTACAGATGTGGATTTGAAACTGAGTTCGGGGTGCGAGGCTGCATCAAAAAAGTCAGCTGATTTCAGATGACCATCCCGCTGCTCGTTGCCGGTGGTGATGCTGTTTACATTCGCTGTAAAGCTGATGACTGCATCGCTGAAATCATCTTTCGAAGATTCAACCTGGCCATCAAATTCCTGAAACTTTCCAGAAACAGTAGAAACTACCAGGTGCTTTACTTTAAATCCAATCTCGGAGTGAGCAGTGTCGATTTTCCAGGTTGCCATGTTTTTGAGGTTTAATGATTAGATAATCGATTTTTATCATACTAATTTAATGTTCAAACATCATTCTGCCAAATAAAAAATCCGGGTTTAACCCGGATTTATCAATTATAGTGCCTTTGAGGGATATTCTGAAGGTAGGATCAGGAATGCAGCGATTAATCGCCCCAAACCTGGTCTTCGCCCCGCAGCCAGCGTTTCACCTGCTCGGTGGTGATGGATTTGGGTCTTTCCAGCGGGAATCCGAGGGCGCGATCCCAGATCAGGCTGGCCATTACTCCCAGCGCACGGCTCACGGCGAAGAGCACGGTGTAGAACTCGTATTCCTTCATGCCGTAGTGAACCAGCAGAGCGCCGGAATGGGCATCCACGTTGGGCCAGGGGTTTTTCACCTTACCCAGCGACTGCAGGATCGGCGGAACGGTTTCGTAGATATTCCAAACGGTCTGGCAGAGCGGATCATCGGGCATGTGTTTTTTGCCGAATTCCATCTGTGCCTCGAAGCGGGGATCGGTTTTGCGCAGTACCGCGTGACCATAACCGGGCACCACTTTACCGGCAGCCAGGGTATCCTGCACATATTTGGCAATCTGCTCCTTAGTGGGAGTTTCAGTACCCAGTGATTCCTGCATTTCGAAAATCCACTTGATCACTTCCTGGTTGGCCAGGCCATGCAGCGGTCCCGCCAGGCCATTCATACCGGCAGCGAATGCCAGGTAGGGATCACTCAGGGCAGAACCCACGAGGTGAACGGTGTGGGCAGATACGTTACCGCCTTCGTGATCGGCGTGAATGGTCATATACAAACGCATCAGCTCCTTGAAACCTTCGTCCTGGTAACCCAGCATATGCGCGAAGTTGCCCGACCAGTCGAGCAGTCCGTTCGGTTGTATATGCTCGTTATTCTTGTACTTACGGCGATACACATACGCCGCAATACGCGGCAGACGTGCAATCAGGTCCATGGCATCGTCGAAAGTATAGTTCCAGTAATCTTTTTTATTCATGCCTTTGGCATATTCCTTCGCGAAATTGCTTTCGGTCTGAAGCGCCATCACCCCTACCACAAACATGGTCATCGGGTGGGTGTTCAAAGGCAGGGCATCAATGGTATTAAATACATGGGTGGGAACATGTGAGCGGCGCTGCCAGGTGGCAGTGATATCACTTACATTTTCTTCGGTAGGCAATTCATTGAAGAGCATCAGGTAAAACAATCCTTCCGGCAGGGGCTCGTTACCTCCCTTGGCTTTGGGGAGTTTCTGCTGAAGTTCGGGAATTGAATAACCGCGGAAACGGATCCCTTCCTGTGAATCAAGCAAAGATGTTTCGGTAACCAGACCGGTGATGCCACGCATACCCTGGTACACCTGCGACAAGGATACTTCTCCAATAACCTTATTACCATGCTCTTTCAGCAAACTTTTGATCTCTGCGGATGCCAGGTCTGCCTTTTCCTTGAATTTTTCTTTGTAGCTTCCCATGAAGAAATTTTTATATATATGTAAGACTCGTTGTTGTCGGACTATAACCGATAAAATTAGCTATTGTCTGTGGTACAACAAATAATTTGTGCTCCGGGTTGGGTTAGAAAATGATTAAAATGGATTAATCTCTGCTTTACTTAGGAGCTTTCTTGTATAAGTACCAGGCCACCACCACAAAAATGAGGTTGGGCAGCCAGGCTGCCAGCATGGGATGGAAGTTTCCCTTGGTCGAAAAAACGGTGGAGAATTTATCCATAATCACGAAGAGCGCCGCTGCCACGATACCGAAGGCGAGATGAAGTCCCGACCCGCCGCGGGTTTTCCGGGCGGCCACGAACACCCCCATCATGGTCAGGATCACTACCGAAACCGGGGTCGCCAGTCGGCGGTGGAACTCCACTTTATAGGTGTTGAGTCCCTCGGTTCCCCTTATTTCTTCGCGTTTGATAAACTCCCAGAGTTCGAAGGAGTTCAGTTTATCCTTGAGGTATTCATCGCGCCGGAGCTCTTCCGGACGCATGTTCAGATCCACCTGCATCTGCTTGTGCTTTTCCACGGTTTCCACCAGTCCGTCTATCTTGCGTTCGAAAGCATTTTCAAGTCGCCATTTTTTGGTGGCCGTATCCCAGCGGATATAATCGGAACGCAGGTTATAGACCACCTGGTTTCCATTCACCCGCTCCATGAAAAAATTACTGGCCGATTTGTTCAGGGTATCATAGTATTTCATCCCCACGAAGGTCACCGAGTCGGCGCGGAAATAATAATCGCGACTGCCCCCGGTGCCCGCCTGATAACTGCTGTTTTTATCGATATAGGTAAGTTTGAATTTGCTGTAGATTTCATTGGCCCGCGGGATGACCATCGCGTTAGCCCATAACATGATGCCGCCCAGCAGAAAGGCACCGATCATATAAGGGCGCAGGAAACGCCGATAGGGAATGCCCGCTGCCAGAACCGCAATGGTTTCTGAACGCCCGGCCATTTTGGAGGTGAAGAAAATCACGGCGATAAACACAATCAGCGGGAAGATCATCGAGATGATAAAGGGCACGAATCCGAAATAGTACTCGGTGATGATACCCATGATGGGCAAGCCCGATTTCACGAAATCATCGGTTTTCTCACTGGTATCAATCACCACCGCTATCACCGTAATGGTGAGGATAGCAAAGAGGAATGTTACCATGAACTTTTTGAATATGTACCAGTCGAGAATCTTCATGCCTGATCGGGCCTTATGCGGCGCTCAAAGCTAGTTGAAAAATGGTTAAAGGCATCATAACCTGGTTTTGAGAACGGGGATCATTTCTGCCTTCCAGCTCGCGAAATCACCGGCAAGGATATGTTTGCGCGCTTCCTTCACCAGCCATAGATAAAAAGCGAGATTATGCGTACTTGCGATGGTGAGTGCCAGAATCTCTTTCGCTTTCACGAGATGACGCACATAGGCTTTGGAATAATATTCACTGAAGGGCGAACCGATACCGTCGTCGATGGGACTGAAATCCTTTTCCCATTTTTTATTGTCGATATTGATCACTCCCTTGCTGGTGAAAAGCATGGCATTGCGGCCGTTTCGGGTGGGCATTACGCAGTCGAACATATCGATGCCGAGGGAAATATTCTCCAGGATATTCCAGGGAGTGCCCACACCCATCAGGTAGCGCGGTTTATCGGCCGGCAGAATTTCGCAACAGAGTGCGGTATGTTCGTACATCATTTCCTCGGGCTCCCCTACCGACAGTCCGCCGATTGCATTACCCGTTGCCCCTTTGGATGCCACATACTCGCAGGAT
The DNA here is from genome assembly GCA_036562745.1 of Flavihumibacter sp. Lineage (GTDB taxonomy): Bacteria > Bacteroidota > Bacteroidia > Chitinophagales > Chitinophagaceae > Flavihumibacter. Next base: position 11,286 of record DATCJQ010000279.1, on the reverse strand, counting down.
GCACGGCGCAGATCCTTATAGGTACTGCCCTGAACAATGGGAAACAGGTTTTGTGTATATCCGTACTTGTCGGGGGTTTCGGCCAGACGTTTGAAACAGCGATCCAGCCAGCGGTTCGTGAGCTCCAGCGATTTTTTCGCATAGGCATACTCGCTGGGATAAGGCGGACACTCATCAAAAGCCATAATGATATCGGCACCGATGGTCCGCTGGATATCCATCACCGATTCGGGCGTGAAAAGATGCCGCGATCCGTCGATATGACTCTGAAAAAGGGCCCCCTCTTCGGTAAGCTTGCGGTTACCCGAGAGCGAAAATACCTGGTAGCCCCCGCTGTCGGTTAAAATAGGGCGATCCCAACCCATGAATTTATGGAGTCCGCCTGCCGCTTCCAGCACTTCCAATCCCGGACGCAGATACAAATGATAGGTATTTCCCAGAATGATCTGGGCGTTCACATCCTGATACAATTGTTGCTGGGTAACTGCTTTTACCGAGCCCACGGTTCCAACGGGCATAAATATGGGCGTTTCAATGCGGCCATGATCGGTCTGGATCTCGCCGGCCCGGGCGCTGGAATGCGAATCTTTTCCACAGAGCGTAAATGATAGTGCTGCCATAAGGGGAGCAAAGGTAATTAATCTTAATTTCGCGGCCGGTAACTAAGCCCAGACCAACCGTGGATGTTTATGGATCTACAGCAGCTCAACCCAGATTGGGGACTGATCAGCCTTGTGTTTTTCGGTGTCCTCACTTTTATTCAACTCCTTTATTATTGGGGCATATTCAGTCGCCTCGCCTTCTATCGCCCGAAAGAGCGTGAGCAGTCGCAGACCCATCCCGTGTCGGTTATCATCTGTGCCCGCGATGAGGCCGGCAACCTGGCCAAAAACCTGCCGGGCGTGCTGTTCCAGCAATACCCCTCGAGCCACGAGCTGATTGTGGTGAACCATAACAGCCAGGACGATACCCGTTACCTGCTGGAGGAATTCAAGAAGACCTTCAAGGGACTTCAGATTGTGAACCTCGAGCACGAAGCCAAGGGGATTCCCGGTAAAAAATACCCGCTTTCCATCGGCATTAAGGAGGCCGATCATGAAATCCTCCTGCTGACCGATGCCGATTGCGTACCCGCCTCCGAGCACTGGTTGTACAAAATGCAGAACGCCTATACGCCGGGTATAGAAGTGGTGCTGGGTTATAGTCCCTATATCAAAAAGCCCGGACTTCTCAACAAACTGATTCGCTTCGACACATTCCATACCGCCCAGCAATATTTTTCCTATGCCCTGGCCGGTATGCCCTATATGGGTGTGGGAAGAAATCTTTCCTACAAGCGTCAGCTCTTCATAAATAACAAGGGCTTCTCCTCCATCAATCATATTCCCGGCGGAGATGACGATCTCTTCATTCATAAAGTCGCCAATAAAAACAACACCGCCATTGTGCTGGATCCCGATACCTTTACGCTGACAGAAGCCAAGAAAACATTTGGCGACTGGTTGCGCCAGAAGCAAAGGCATTATTCCACCAGTAAGTACTATGCGGGTAAGTTTAAGTTTCTGTTGGGATTATACTCGCTGAGCCAGTTTCTCTACTATCCCGCTTTTGTGGCTGCGCTGCTGTTGTTCGACTGGCGGATTGTATTGGGTATATTCGGATTGCGCTTTATCAGCCAGGCCATCATCCAGTACAAATGCATGCAAAAGCTCCAGGAGAAAGATTTATGGGCCTGGTGGTGGCTGCTGGATATCTGGATGTTCCTGTATTTACTGATCTTTGCACCTTCGCTATGGAAAAAACCCCGTCAAAACTGGAACTGATCACTTCGTATTTCGATGATTTTACGCCCAAACAGCTCGAGCAGTTTGGTGCGCTGGAAGCATTGTACACCGACTGGAACAGTAAAATCAATGTGATCTCCCGCAAGGATATTGATCATCTTTACGAAAATCATGTGCTGCATTCGCTGGCCATCGCGGCAGCATTTCCCTTTCCGCCCGGTTCAACGGTGATTGATATCGGTACCGGCGGTGGTTTCCCCGGCATTCCGCTGGCAATCTTTTTTCCGGAGACGGAATTCCTGCTGGCCGACAGCATCAATAAGAAGCTGACCGTGGTGAAGGAAGTGGCTTCGGCCATCGGGCTCACCAATGTTACCACCCGCCATACTCGCGTGGAAGACATTAAGAATCAGAAATTTGACTATGCGGTATCACGGGCCGTGGCGCCGCTGAAAAACCTCTGGACCTGGGCCAAACCCGTGCTGAACAAGCGGCCGAGCGAGGGCGAATACCCCGCATCCGGACTGATTTGTCTTAAGGGCGGCGACCTGGGACAGGAGATCTCCGAAAGCCGGCTTAAGCCCCGGATGATCGAGGTTTATGACCTCTTCCCCCTGGACCACTACCGGGAAAAATACCTTTTGTACGTTCATAAATAAGCGGTAAACTACCACAAAGTAGTATTGAGCGGTCGGCAAATTTCCATGAACTTCGTTTTATGGCAATTACTGTATGTATTGTAGATGATACCAACGATATCAGGCATGCGCTGGAGGAAATCGTACGGTTGTCAGATGATTATCAGTTACTGGGCAGCTTTGCCAGCGGAGAAATGGCGCTGGAGAAAATCCCGGTACTCCAACCCAATGTGGTGCTGATGGATATCAACCTGGGCGGCATTTCGGGTATCGAATGCGTCCGTCGGCTGAAACCGAATAATCCGGATATCCTGTTTATGATGTGCACGGTATACGAGGAGGATGAAAAAATCTTCGAAGCCCTGAGCGCAGGCGCAAACGGATATATCCTGAAAAAGACCTCTCCCATCAAATTACTCGAATCGATCCGCGAACTCAGTGAAGGCGGCGCTCCCATGAGCAGCCAGATCGCCCGCAAGGTGGTTACGGCTTTCCAGAATCGTCCCGCTCCGCTGGATAGCGGATTTGCCGGAAATGATAAGAATCTCGAAGTATTATCCAACCGAGAGAAAGAAATCCTTGAATTATTGGCAAAGGGACTGCTTTACAAGGAAATTTCGGCCCAGCTTTATATCAGCCAGGAGACCGTTCGTAAGCATGTTTATCACATATATGAAAAACTGCATGTAAACAACCGGGTGGAAGCGGTGAACAAATTTTTCGGTCGCTAAGTAATCCTGCCTAAGTGTACTGCCGCGCCCGGGTATAAAAAGAAATTAAAATACCCACATTGTGGTATATGACGGGAATGCTGGAAAACTAATTTTGAATATCGAAATGGGATGCTACAAATATTATTAATCATTTGACCTTACCTTACCTCTCATTCCATGAAACTACAGTCCTAAAATAAAAGCCGTCGCATTGCAACGGCTTTTATTCTGGACTTATCTCTTTCCCCTTCGGGGATGATTTTCACTTCATTTCCGGTTACCACTTCAATTCAAGTTTGTTATCGCGCGGATTCACGTCGGCCAGTCTGCCCGAGGGATCGATCTCCACGGATTTGATATCCTGCAAACGCTTCGTCGACTTGATTACATAAGTGGGATGTGTCCATCTCCATGCTTCGTATTCGGTTCTCGGAATGGAAGGATCTTCCACCGGTTTGCTGCCGAACATCAGGTTCATTGGGATGTAGTGCAGTTCCTTTGTTCCGTCCTGATAAGTGATCACCACATCAATGGGCATCGGAATTTTGCCGTTTCTCTTCAGGCGGATATTGGTAGCACCGTTTTGTTCGTACAGACTATCGATTCCATAATCGATGGTTTTGGTGGTGTTCACCCAATACTCCTGGTACCAGTCGAGCTCAATGCCGCTGCGTTTTTCAGCCACACGAATGAAATCATTCACATTGGGATGTTTGAATTTCCACTGATCGTAATAATCGAGCAGGATCTGATCACGCACTTCTGCTCCCACGATATAACCCAGCTGCTCGAGGAATACCTCCCCTTTTGAATAGGAAGCGATGCTATAGGCAAAATTGGTTTCGAAATGATCGGCATGCGTGGTAAGCGGTTCTTCGAGTCCGCTTTTCACCAGTGCAAAATAGTTTTGATAGGCATCGTAATGCGGACTCTTTCTCATTTCAGGATCCACGATGCTGCGTTTGGGACCGGTACTGATTCCACTTGAAGTAACGGCGGCTTTGTCCTTGTCAAGATCGGCATAGTAGCGGCTTACCAGGCTTTCGGCGAAGGAAGTGAAACCTTCGTCCATCCAGGCATATCTGCTTTCGTTGGTACCCAGTACCATCTGATACCAGGAATGCATCCACTCATGGAAAGCAGTACCCAGCCCGGGACCGGCCACGAGTGTGGCCATGGGGTATTCCATACCACCATCACCCCCATGTATAAACGAATATTGCTTATAGGGATATTTACCAAAGCGCTTTTCGATGAAAGGCAGTACATCCACTGCGGCGTCGGCCACTTTTTTCCAGGCAGCTTCCGCCTTGGGATCGTTATTCTTGTTTTTGTACAGCACATGAATGGTGGGACCATTCGGAATCTGACGCACGATATGTTTGTAATCGGGATCTGCTGCCCACATGAAATCATGTACTTCGGGAGCTTTGAAATGCCAGGTCAGCTTTTTGGTATTCGGCACATTCGGTTTGGTGCCCGGCGTTTCGTAACCAAATCCAATGGCATTGGCGTTTTGCAGATAACCGGTTCCCCCGATTATGTAGTTGCGATCGATGCTGATCTTCACGTCGAAATCACCCCATACGCCGTAGAATTCGCGCGCTACATAAGGGTTGGGATGCCAGCCGTCGTAATCATATTCAGCAAGCTTGGGATACCATTGCGACATGGAATAACGCACACCGGTGTTGGGGTTATCCCGTCCTGATCTTCTGATCTGCAGCGGAACCTGTGCTTCGAAATCCATGCTCAGATTCACCTTGGTACGAGGCAGAATCGGTTTATTGAGGGTTACTTCCAGAATGGTTTCATGCACTTTGTATTGCTGCGCCACTCCGTTCATTTTGAGTGAAAGCACTTTCTGATAGCCGATCTCGTCGGGTTTGAGTTGGGAGATCCGGTCGCGCACGCGGGCATCCCAGTCCTGGCGGGTGCCGATCTTGGTTTTTCCCAGCTCCTGACTGCGCACGTCCATCATGCTGTTGGGCTGAAACGCGTTCCAATAAAGATGATAGTAGAGTTTTTTCAGGGTATCCGGAGAATTATTGAAATACTCCAGTTCCTGTTTTCCGGTAAACCGGTTGGTGGTGACATCCATATCGATCACCATCTTGTAATTGGCGCGTTGTTGCCAGCGGTTAGGTTGGGCCTGCGTCATGTGCTGCAGACCTGCTAATAATAGAATTAACCAGAATTTTTTATGCATAAAAATCTAAATGGATTTCATTCGTGAAAATGCAAATTGGTTGCGATAGCATCAGCCTGCATCAGAGAGTAAGCTTGTCGCGCAAGAGGCGGCCTTTGTCGGAAAATGTCAGATCGCGTTTATTCAGATCCGATTTGCTAACCAGCAGTCGGTATTGCTGCTGATCATTAGGAAGAATCAGTTTGAAGGAACCGACAATATCCCAGTCGGCGTACTTGCTTTTGTCCAGGCCGTCGAGCACCGGATCGGGCAAATCATCTTTGGTGATTTCTTTTTGCGAGCCTGTCCAGGTTCCGTCGTTTTTGAAGCTTGCCTCGTATTTGTCGCCATCGAGGTGGAAATAGACTACAAAATGCGATAATTTATCTTTCCACTCAACGCTTTCGGCATTGCGGTATTTGTATTTGAAGGCATCGGTCACGACGGCCGGGATCTTCCTAATCTGAGCATTAACCGGCTGGTTGATCACAAGTCCGGATAATAAAATGAAGCCAAGGATAATAGATCTCATATTACGGTCTTTGTATGATACACAAATATCTTATCGCACATGATAAGAAAAACCCAAAATATCAGTTGCTTAGCCCTTCCACTACCAGCACGATTTCGCCTTTCACCGGCTTGCTACTAAAATAAGCGATTAATTCATCCAAACTGCCGCGTTTGTTTTCCTCGAAAAGTTTGGTCAGTTCGCGGGATACGGATGCCTGACGATCGCCACCCATATATAATTTCAACTCTTCCAGTGTTTTAACCAGTCGAATTGGCGATTCGTAAAAAACCATGGTACGCTCCTCGGTGGCTAATTTTTTCAGGAGGGTTTGCCGCCCTTTTTTGGGAGGCAGAAACCCCTCGAAGCAGAAACGGTTGATGGGAAGTCCGCTGTTTACCAGTGCCGGTACGAAAGCGGTGGCTCCGGGCAGGCATTCCACCTTCACCTGATTGCGGATACACTCCCTCACCAGGAGAAAAGCGGGATCAGAGATACCGGGAGTTCCCGCATCCGTCAGTACTGCCATGGTCTTACCTGCCACCAGCTGATCAACGAGGTGTTGCAGCACCTTGTGTTCGTTGTGCTGATGATAGGGCGTCAACGGCTTCTGAATCTGATAATGATTGAGTAAACGGGCAGAATTCCGGGTATCTTCAGCCAGAATTACATCTACCTGCTTTAGCACTTCGAGCGCACGGAGTGTGATATCCTGTAAATTACCGATCGGGGATGGTACCAGATAAAGCATTAATTCACGCTTATCTCAAATTGCTCCATAACGGGATTGGCCAGTAATTTTTTGGCAGCCTGTTCAGCGATAGAACGGGCTTCTTCCGCAGAGGCTGCTTCTACCTGCAGACTAATATTCTTACCGATACGAACGTCCTGAATAGCGTTCAGACCGAGGTTGCTCAATCCGCCCATAACGGCTTTTCCCTGCGGATCGAGGAGTTCTTTCAAGGGCATTACTTTTACCTGTACTGCGAAAGTCATTCTGTTCTGTTTTTGATGGCCAAAGATACAATAATATAAATGAGGAACACGAGGGGAATGGCCGCCCATTGCAATAATAGAGCAGCAATCACTGCCACTGCAATTACAAGGTAGCGGGGCCAGTTATCCTTTATTCCAAAGTTTTTGAATTTGAATGCCATAATAGGCAGGGTGCTTACCATCAGATAGCTCAGCAGAGCAATCACCAGGTAGAGAACCCATTTGTTCAGTAGCAGCTGGTTGATGATATAGCTGTTTCCATACCAATATAACAGCGGGAAGGATGCAACCACCAATCCCACTGCGGGAACCGGCACCCCGATGAATCCGTACGACTGACGGGTATCGATATTGAAGCGCGCCAGGCGATAGGCCGCAGCGCAGGGAATCAGCACCGCGGGGAGGGTCCACCAGATAGATGCATCCAGTCCGTCGGTTTCCTGTGCCAGGCTGAGGCGAAGGAACTGGTATACGATGAGTCCGGGTGCCACACCAAAACTTACCACATCTGCCAGGGAATCGAGTTGTTTGCCCATTTCAGAGCTGGCATTCAGCAGACGGGCTACAAAGCCATCGAGAAAATCTATCACCGCGGCCATTCCGATAAAGAACGCTGCCAGCCAGATTTTCTCGGGCATGTCAACCAGGTATTCGCCAGCCGGACCGTTCGCAATGGTGATTCCATTCTGCAGCGTGGCGATGATTGCCAGAAATCCAAAAACAAGATTCAGCAGTGTAAATAAATTGGGGATTTGTTTCATGTTCGGTTTATGGTACTAGTTAGTTTGGGTAAGTTCTTCATGCAGAAGTATGTGCAGTAATTAATAAATCAGCCTACTTCTTCATGAGGCGCTCGATCTCTTCCGCCTTGATCGGAATATTCGCCATCAGATCTTTGTTACCGGTTTTGGTGATCCACACGTTGTTTTCGATACGGATACCCATTTGTTCTTCTTCGATATAGATGCCCGGCTCCACGGTAAATACCATCCCTGCCCTGATAGGCTCGGTGCGCGTACCGAGATCATGTACATCCAGTCCGAGGTGGTGTGAAATACCATGATAAAGATATTTGCGATAGGCCCTGTTTTCGGGGTCTTCGTTCTTGACGTCTTCCTTCTTCAACAGTCCCAGTTTGATAAACTGTTTGGTGGCTTCCTCTCCCACTTTGTCGGTGTAATCGAGAATGCTGATTCCCGGCTTCAGCAGCGATTTCGCATAATCATGCAAGTGAAGACAGGCATTGTACACTTCTTTCTGACGCTTGGTGAATTTTCCGTTTACCGGAACGGTACGGGTGAGATCGGCATTGTATCCGCCGTATTCCGCACCGAAATCCATGAGCAGCAGCTCGCCGTCCTTACATTCCTGATTGTTGGAAACATAGTGCAGGGTCCTGGCGCGATCACCGCTGGCGATGATGCTGCCATAAGCCGGACCGGCGGAACGGTTGCGCAGAAACTCGTGATAGATTTCCGCTTCGATTTCATATTCCATCACACCCGGACGAATGAATCCGAGCAGGCGACGGAACGTCTTTTCAGTTATATTGATGGCTTGCTGGATCACGTCCACTTCGAGGGCTGATTTGATGGCCCGCAGTTCGCGCATGATTTTGGCTGCACGCTTGTATTGATGAAGAGGATAGCGGCGGCGCATCTCCTCGGCAAAACGGTAATCACGCACCGGTACCAGATTGGCCTTGCGGTCGTTCTCGTTGGTATTGAGATAAATGGTATCGGCCAGGTGAATCATGGGCTGCAGGATCCCATCCAGACTATCGAGCCAAACGATGGTTTGGATGCCGGAAATTGCCTGGGCTTCTTCGCGGCGGAGACGGTGACCATCCCATTTTTCCTTCAGTTCATTGGGACGAACCAGCACCAGCATTTCCCGCATTTTCGGATCGGGATGGAAGGGGGCCAGAACCAGCATGGTGTCTTCCTGCTGGATTCCGGTTAACCAATAGAGATCGGAGTTCTGCTTGAAGGGATGCAGGGCATCGCCGTTTGTGGGGAGTTCGTCATTGCTATTGAAGATGGCGATCGACTGGGGATCCATCGCCTTAATGAATTTCTTTCTGTTTTCTGTAAAGAGGCGATTATTAATCGGAAGGTGTTTCATATCCTTTGATTTCGGAGGGCTAAAAATAAGCCTCATTTGTTTACCCGGAAAAAAACTCCTGATTTTCAGGGCGGATCGGGGTTTGAAAGGGCCCGGACAAGCGGGTTGGTTCTGTTTTCAGGATCCTGGGTATGGAGTTCGCGTAAAGTTTTTTTGTAATTCAAAAAAATAGGAAACATTCAATACTAACAGTTGTTAGTTTAGATAAAACAAAACACACATCCCGATCTATTGAAATATTTCTAACAAAAGGTTCATTTTTTGCATATTCTCAATTGTGTACATCTTACACAGCATTATGGAAACTAAGGGTCAACCCCTAGATTTGTCCCAGAAACGATTCTTGTCTATGTCAGTACCTACCTTGTTATTTTCACCGGAGCAGCTGGTTTCACTAGGACTTAAAGCCACCGAGGGGGTCCGCTACCAATCCGCACCGGAAGAGCTGATCGAAGATACCCTACGCCGTAACCAGGGCCAGCTAAATGATACGGGAGCGCTGGTGATTCATACCGGCGAGTTCACCGGACGGAGTCCTAAGGACAAGTTTATCGTGATGGACGACCTGACGAAGGATTCGGTCCACTGGAACGATTTCAATCAGCCGATTGATGAGAAATACTTTTTCCACGTTAAGCAATTGATTACCGACTACCTGTCTTCCCTTCCGGAGATCTGGGTGCGTGATGCCTATGCTTGTGCCGATCCCCGGTACCGGGTGTCGCTGCGGGTGGTGAATGAACTGCCGGCCAACAATCTGTTTGCTTACAATATGTTTATTCGTCCCACAGAGGAGGAGCTGGAGCAGTTCGAACCCGAGTGGACTATCCTTTCCGCGCCGGGACTGCACCTTGATCCTGCAACCTGCGGAACCCGCCAGCATAATGCGGCGATTATCTCCTTTAAACATAAGACTGTTCTGATTGCCGGAACGGGTTATACCGGTGAGATGAAGAAAGGTATTTTCACCGTTTTGAACTTCATCCTGCCCAGGGAGCACCAGGTGCTGAGCATGCACTGTTCTGCCAATATGGGTAAGGATGGCGACACGGCCCTGTTCTTCGGACTCAGTGGAACGGGTAAGACCACGCTGAGTGCCGATCCCGAACGGATGCTGATCGGCGATGACGAACATGGTTGGAGCAACAACACCATTTTCAATTTTGAAGGTGGGTGCTATGCAAAATGTATCCATCTGACCGAGGACAAGGAACCCGAGATTTATCGGGCGATCCGCCGCGGTGCGCTCGTGGAAAACACCCAATTTTTCCCCGGCACGCATACGATCAATTTTGAAGATGGAAGCATAACCGAGAACACGCGGGTATCCTATCCGCTGGATTATATCAGCAATGCGCTCGAACCCTCTGTTGGTCCGGCGCCCACCAATATATTTTTCCTGACCTGTGACGCCTACGGAGTATTGCCGCCGATTTCCAAACTGACCCCCGAACAGGCCATGTACCAGTTCATTTCCGGTTATACCGCCAAGGTGGCCGGCACCGAAACGGGTATCACCGAACCGAAATCCACATTTAGCGCCTGCTTCGGAGCGCCTTTTATCCCCTTGCATCCCGCCGTATATGCCGGCATGCTGGGTGAAAAAATGAAAGAAAAAAATGTGAAAGTATGGATGGTGAATACCGGCTGGACAGGCGGTCCGTATGGCGTGGGCAAACGAATGAAACTGGCCTATACCCGGGCGATGATCCGTGCGGCATTGAATGGCTCACTCGATTCCGCTCCCTTTGAGAAAGAGCCGGTATTCGGGATGATGGTACCCACCGCCTGTGATGGCGTACCCTCCGCCCTGCTCAACCCGCGTTCCACATGGGAAGATTCCGCAGCCTACGACCGCCAGGCTAACGAGCTGGCACGCCAATTCAACCAAAACTTCAAAAAATACGAGTCGGGTACGCCCGCGTCCATCCTGGCCGCAGCACCCGTACTGAAACCTTAACAATTTTCGGTCTCAACGTTGCTTGCAAGTCCGCCCTGCTCCCAGGGCGGTTTTTTTACCCGTCGGGCACCCGTCGGGCACCCGTCGGGTACCCGACGGGTGGGGTTTTAACGGTTTTTATGGAACTGCGATGAGGCAAAACTGTTATTTTGATCAAAAAGCAGCGGATGATGATTTGGGTTTACCTGGTACAACTGTTCTCGATATTTTACACATCAGCGGAGGAGCCGATTAACTGGCGGATCAGAAGGACACTAAGCTGGCAGGATTTCAAAGCAGCACCTGTTACAACGGCACCGCATGCCGCGTTGACGAGCACATCCATCCTGATCAATTACCGGTTTGGAGATAAGGGGCTGGACTATACGATAC
>DATCJQ010000160.1:0-2665 GCA_036562745.1 Flavihumibacter sp. | reverse complement strand
CTGAAATACTCGGGACTGCCGGTGAACCAAACTCCGGTGCTGATCAAACTTTATATCACGCAGCTGAAAAAGGCCAAAAAACTGATCGATTCTCTGCACGAGGACCTGCAGTACGAATACCTCCGCCTCTGGAAAAAACTGTCGGCCTGATCGCGGGGATGCGTAGCTTTACAGTATGAAGGACTACAAACAATACTTTATCCTGCCGGTTAAACCTGAGCAATTATATATCGCGCTGACGAATCCGGCTACCATCCAACTCTGGACTGGCGAAAAAGCCATCATGTCGGAGGAGCCCGGATCAGAATTTTCGCTTTGGGATGACAGCATCGTGGGCCGCAATCTCGAATTCGAAAAGGGCAAGAAGATTGTGCAGGAATGGTATTTCGGCGATGAGCAGGATGAGTCGTCCATCGTTACGATCAAACTCCACGATCATAAACAGGGCACTTCAGTGGAACTGCGTCACACCAATATTCCCGACGATGCATATGATGATATCGTGGAGGGCTGGAATGAGGTTTATTTCGCATCCCTCGCGGATTTTTACTCCGAAGGATAGTCATCCCGCTAAGGGCAAGATGTCTTAACACACTTACCGGTGATCGGTATAGTTTAGTCGCGGCAATTGCCGGTAAAGTTCGTTATAGACTTCATCCGGTAAGACTTCACGCACGGCAGTCAGTGCTTCCTCCAACTGATGCATGGTTCTGATACCTACAATAGCGGAACCGATCGCCGTATTTTTCAGTGCAAACCGGATGGCCACCGAACCGGGCGCCAATCCGTATTTGGCCGCGATCAGTTTAATGGTTTCGCGCACTGTCTCAACTGTTTCAGCCGGATGTCCCAGGTATTCTTTGGCGGGTTTGTCGATCAGGAGTCCGCTTGCCACCGTGCCACGGGCCAGCACCGGGATGCCATGTTCCTTCAGTAAAGGCAGACAGCTTTCTTCGGGTCGGCGGTCGAGTGCGCTGTATTGCATCATTACCGTGGAAATCCGGCTCTTTTCTACATAGCTGCGAATTACATTGGGACGGATGGATGAGATCCCGTAATACCTGATTTTTCCTGCAGAACGCAAAATTTCGAACGCTTCGATGGTTTCGTCGATATTATCCTGGATCGTGCCTCCGTGCAGTTGGTACAAATCAATGGTGTCGATCTGCAACCGGCGCAACGAATCTTCCACCGCCTGCAGGATATAGGCTTTGGTGGGATTCCAGTCCCACCCCGAACCATCCTTCCTCCACTGGTTGCCGACCTTGGTGGCGATCAGCACACGATTGCGATGGGGTTTAAGCAGGAGGCCGAGTTGCTCCTCGTTAGCACCCTGTTCGTAGAGGTCGGCCGTATCAAAAAGATTGATCCCTCCGTCAATAGCGGCGTCGATGATCGCTTTCGCTTCCGGGTTGCCGGCTTTTAGTGACATCGATCCGAACCCGATCCGGCTGATGCGGGTAGCGGGATCCAGTTGACAGTATTCCATGGTATGAAGCTAATCAAAATGCAAGAAATGCGCTCGGACCTCAGAAGGCCGAGACCATAAAAAAGCCGCCCGAATAATCGGACGGCTCCGCTCTTATATAAAAGGCGCTTAACCATAGGTGTTATTGGATACTGTAATACCCCTTCTTCACGGGTGAAATATCACCGATCGTCACCACAGTTACAGGGGCCGGCAGTTTATCAGCATTGCGACCGATCGAGTAATAACCCTTTTTCACTTTTGGTGCGGCAGGGTTGATTAATGTTCGGGCCGCGGGATGCTGATTGGCCGGTAATAGAGCTGCTTTCTTTTTCATGGAGTAATAGCCCTTGGGTGCAGGCTGAACGGATTCGGCCGGTTGTACGGATTTTTTATCCTGAGCCATTCCCAGGGTAGTGATTAATAACAGGGCAGGGATCGAAACACTATATAGTTTCTTGTTCATATTATTCGAATTGGATGTGTTCATTTGTAAAAGCCTTGCTCAGAAACATTGTGTCTCCGGCATGGATGAATTTTCAGGCAGGTTGATCCTGCAACAGGAAGGTTGTTCTTACAGGAAAGCTTTTCTCTATAGCAGCCAGGAACTGTGCTGAATGTAAAGCGGAGTTTCGGGAGCGGGTACTGATACCTTTTCAGGGTTCGGCTTCAGTTTTTTAATACAAGCGGCACGTGAAACGCAGGAAGTTTTTCTGACAGGTGCGGCATCATCCGATTGCTGGAGGCGCGAACGGGACATCAGGAAATGTTCTTCCGTTTTTTCTTCTTTCGCAACCGGCGTTTCAGATGAACTGTTTTCACAAAGTGCCAGCGGATCAACCAGTTCCTGCATAACTCCTCCGGGTACAATCGCTACCAGGAAAAGCAGGCAGGCTAATATAGTGGCAATCCGCTTAAAATACATAAACCAAAGATACTATACGGGTGCTGTTTCGCTGTTTACATAAATGTTAAATCGCTACATTTAAGAATAACCCAAAGGGTATGAAACGAAAGGATTTTCTTCAGCAGATTTTGTCGGCCGGAACCCTGGTTGCGACCGGACCGCTTCAGTCATTAGCCGGCACCACGCACGAGGGAGCGGCCCCGAATCTGTCATCCCGAATCTCCATAGATTTGGACCGTACCATACCAATATTGCAGGCCGATGTGGTAGTGGCAGGTGCAGGCCTTGGC
>DATCJQ010000268.1:0-12501 GCA_036562745.1 Flavihumibacter sp. | reverse complement strand
CTCCCGTGCTGGCGGATCTGGCTTTCAAGCAAAAAGTATTGGAGGCCTGCGAAGCGATCGTCGACCGGATCCTGGCTCCGGATTTTATGGCACTGACAGATCGCAGCATACCCGCGGGTGAGCGGGTGCCTAACGAGACTGGTTATGCGCAGATGATTGCATTTGATTTCGGAATCTGTCAGGCTGCAGACGGCAGCCTGGAACCTCAGCTGATCGAAATGCAGGGCTTCCCCAGCCTTTATGGGTTCCAGGTATATTATCCCGAAGTGCTGCGAAAACATTTCGATATCCCCGCGAATTATTCGCAGTTCCTTGGCAACTACAACAAAGAATCCTTTCTGAAAGATTTGCGCGAACTGATTCTCGGGGGTCATGCCCCGGAGGAAGTAATCCTGCTGGAGATTAAACCCCACGAACAGAAAACGCGGATCGATTTTTACTGTACCCAGACCTATGTTGGCATCCAACCCGTATGCATAACCGAGCTGGAGCAGGAAGGCAAGAAACTTTTCTATCAGAAAGATGGACAGAGAATGCAGGTAAAGCGCATATACAACCGCGTTATATTCGACGACCTCAAAACACAGAAAGACAACCTAAAAAATTATATAGACATCACGCAGGAACTTGATATTGAGTGGATGCCGCATCCCAACTGGTTTTACCGCATCAGCAAGTTTACGCTGCCCTTTATTCAGCATCCTTACGTACCAACAACCTATTTCCTGAATGAGCTCAAAGCCATTCCGGCGGATCTGAATCAGTACGTTCTTAAACCATTATTTTCCTTTGCAGGCCAGGGGGTCATCATTGATGTAAGCGCTAAGGACATCCATGCAATTAAGGATCCCGAAAACTGGATCCTTCAGAAAAAAGTGAAATATGCCGATGTAATACCCACACCCGATATACCGGCCAAGGCGGAAATCCGGATCATGTATATCTGGAAAGAAGGTTGGGACCGTCCCCGACCCGCGATCAATCTGGCACGGCTCAGTAAGGGCAAGATGATCGGCGTGCGATACAATAAGGATCACGAATGGGTGGGCGGCAGCGTCTGCTTCTTCGAACGGGGTTAGACGGGCTTAGTCCTCTTCGGCAGAATTCTTCAATTTTCCCAACAATGCATAAGCATTTTTAAGCGCGAAAACCTCGATGGAGGGATCCAACTCCGGCGATTCAATCACCAGCCGGCCATTCCCCGCTGCCGAGCTTTGCACTTCCACCATTTCGAAGCGACCCGCACCGGCCTGGCGGAACACATAGCTCTTTCCTCCATACCGTACAACGGCCTGCTCCGGCAGGGTCCAGGCTTTGCGTTCATCGAGATAGATGGTTGCATTCAGAAACATACCGGGCATCAGGTGAGCCGCCGGTTTTTCAAAATGACAGTGCACGGTACCACTGCGATCATCATCGATATTATGTGTGAAAAGCAGAATTTCTCCATCGAGCGACTGATCGGGCGCATCCACCAAATTCATTCTAACCTTCTGGCCTACCCGAAGTTTACCCATGTCTTTTTCGAAGACCATAAGGGCTGCATGCATATCATCGGGATTAATCAATTCAAAAAGTACGTCGGTCGGATTTACATACTTGCCGATATTGACATTCACCTTGGATACATAACCATTAATCGGTGAACGCAGCGGCACGGAACGCGAAAGACTGGATTCTGAAAGCTGCGCCGGATTCAATCCCACCAGCTGCAATTTCTCACTCAGTCCCTTTACCACTGCCTGCTGACTTTCGTATTCCGACCTGGCCAGTTGCAGGGTCTTATCCGCATTCACTTTGTTCTCATTCAGGTATTGCTGACGTTCCAGGTCCTGTTTCAGATAATCCAGTCGCGACCGTGCAATCAGGTAATCCTGCTGTAGCTGGATCAGGGCCTGATCTTCCACCACGGCCAGCACATCGCCCCGGCGAATCCGCATACCAGGCAGCAGCCTGGTGGATTTCAGATATCCACCGAGCGGAAAACTTACCGACACGATATTCTGCGGAGGCACATCCACCACGCCATTCACTGTCAGTGTGGAATGCACGGCTTCCAGTTGCGCACGACCGGTATCAATGCCTGCCGTGGCGATTTGCTGATCCGTTAACTCCACGAAGTTTTGTTCTTCGGCAGCAGCCTCCTGCTTTTCCGGCTCCGCATTTCCGCAGCCCTGTGATAAAACCAGCACGAAACAGATGACAGCAATTGAATTTATATAGGTTCTCATTTTTTATTGTCCGTTTAAATAATACAATTCGACGAGCTGGGCATTATAGGCTTTCAGCGCATCGAGATAATTCAACTTTATGGTGATGGCCTGATTCATGAGCAGGGTCCATTGCAGAAAATCAAGCTCCCCGGCCGTATAGGCCTCGCGAGCCTGTTGCTGGAGTGCTTCCGTTTGCGCGTGGCCTTTGTCATCGAAATAGGCAATCTGTTCACGAAATTTCCTGAGTTCCTGTTCGATGGCCGCATAGCGGAAACGGGTGGACTGTGCGATGGCATCCCGCTGCATGCCGGCCTGCTCAGCCTGTACCTGCGCGGCTTTAATACGCGTGCGGGTGGCTTTCGCGAAGAGCGGCAGTTCCAGGGTAAGGTTCACCGAGTGAAAGCGATCGCCCGAGCCATAGTAAATATTGTCGACACCGTTTTTGGTCTGAAATCCTACGATGGACATATTGGTATACCCCACCGAGAAAGAAGGCAGGAGCTTCGATTTCTCCAGATCGGCCTCGGCTTTTGACAGGTTGATTTGTTCAGATTGCAACCGCAGTTCAGGGAAGGATTCCCCCGAAGCGTTAGCCGGCAAATCGAGTCGTATGGCACCCTCTTCCGGACGGAACAGTTTATCAGTATTGGTCAGCGCCATCAGCTGTTGTTGAACAATGAGCCGGTCGGCCAGCAACTGGTTTAACTGGAGCGATAATTGTCCGGATGTGGCTTCCGCCGTCACCTGCTCCAACCGGTTGGTTTCCCCCGCTTTCACACGCAAGGTGGCCGCATCTGCAAAGCGCTTATAAATACTGTCAAGCGTTCTAAGCGTTTGTTCGCGGTGTTCCAGATCTACCAGCTGCACATAGAGCAGGCGAATCTGCCTTTTCAATTCGTTTCGCTGAATACCCGTCGCAGCAGCCTGCACCGCCTCCTGCTGAGCGTAAAGGGATTTTTGCCTCCGATATACAGCCGGCAATTCAAACGACTGATTCAGGAATAAACGGTTATCGTTAAACAGCGAGTTGAACTTTCCGTATTCAGCCCCCAGCTGGGTTTTGGGCAATTCAAACACGCCGGATTTCAGGGTTGCGTAATAGTTCTCCTGTTGTTTCGCAGCCTTGAGCGAAAGGTTATTCTCCTCGGCCAGTCGTAAAACTGAGTCTAAACTAATGCGCACTTCATTTGCCCTGCCATAGGTATTGATCACTCCGGATTGCGTTGCCGCCTCCGATTGCGCATAGGAATGCAGAGCCGGTAAAACAAGGAAAGCGCCCATCATAACAGATGCCACGGGCAGATTGGGCTTGAAGGATTTGGTTTTGGTTTCCAGCCATACATACAATACAGGCAATAAAAACAGGGTAAGGAAGGTGGCCGTCAACAAGCCGCCAATAACCACCGTTGCCAGGGGACGTTGTACTTCTGCTCCGGAACCCTGACTCAGCGCCATGGGCAGGAACCCGAGCGATGCCACCGAAGCGGTCATCAAAACCGGACGTAAGCGTACCCGGCTTCCCTCCAGCACCAGATCCTGCAGGGAGGAGAATGCCTGTGAGCGAAGGCGATTGAATTCTGCGATCATCACTATCCCGTTTAACACCGCCACCCCGAAGAGTGCAATAAACCCGATACCGGCTGATATACTGAAGGGCATATCGCGAAGGGTTAATGCAATAATCCCTCCGATTGCCGATAAGGGAATGGCGGTGAAGATCAACAACCCGTATTTGGCAGAGCCGAAGGAGAAATACAGCAGGAACAAAATCAGCAGGAGCGACACGGGAACGGCAATGCTCAAACGATCTTTGGCATGCTGCAGGTTTTCAAACTGTCCCCCGTAATGGATGGTATAACCGGCATCCAGACTCAGCTGTTTTTGCACTTTAGCGCGGAGTTCGCCAACCACCGATTCCACATCGCGTCCTCGTACGTTAAAGCCCACCACGATTCTGCGTTTGGCATCCTCGCGCTGAATCTGGTTGGGACCTTCCTGTATTTTGACCTCTGCCACCTGCCTCAGCGGCACCTGTGTACCCATCGGTGTGGGCACCAGCAATTCCTGGATATTTTTCATGTCTTCCCTCCCCTGTTCTTTTAAGCGTACTACGAGATCATAGCGTCTTTCGTTTTCGTATACCAGTCCGGCCGACTCGCCAGCAAATGCCGCACGGATCATGCTGTTCAGTGTTTGGACCTGCAACTGGTATCTTGCAATCGCAGCGCGGTTATATCGCACCACGATCTGCGGCAGCCCCGTCACCTTCTCCACAAACACATCTTCGGCACCTTGCACTTCGTGGATGATGGTACCCAAACGTTCGGCATAGGCAGCCAGACTATCGAGATTCTCTCCGAAAATTTTACAAACCACATCCTGACGGGCACCGGCAATCAGTTCATTGAACCGCATCTGCACGGGGAACTGGAATCCGGCTGTCAGTCCGGGCACTGCACTCAGCTCCTTACTCATTTTGGTAGCCAGTTCGTCAAAGGACTCCGCGCTTGTCCATTCCTTTTTGGGTTTCAACTGGATGATCATATCTCCCATTTCGAGCGGCATCGGATCGGTCGGAATTTCCGCGGCTCCCACCCTCGTTACAATTTTTTCGATCTCCGGGAATTTCTTCAACAATATGCCGGCTCCCTGCCTGGATGCTTCGATTGAAGTGGTGAGCGAACTTCCCACCAATACCCGGGTGTCCACGGCAAAATCACCTTCTTCCAGTTCGGGAATGAATTCTCCGCCCAAACGCGTCATCAGGAAGATGGCCCCTGCAAACAGCACCAGTGCCGAACCAACGATCCAACCCGGAACCTTCAGTGCCCGGTTCAATGCACGGTGATACCAGCCACCCAGTTTATCCATCATACGATCAGACAGCGTTGGCTTGTGGTTGAGTTTCTTACTAAGCAGCAGCGAGGTAATCATCGGCACATAGGTAACAGAAAGTATGAATGCACCGATCAGCGCGAAACTAACGGTGATGGCCATGGGCTTAAACATCTTGCCTTCAATGCCAGCCAGACTAAGAATAGGCAGGTATACAATCAGGATAATGATTTGCCCGAATACCGCCGTATTCATCATTTTGGTGGAAGCGATTTCCACCTGATGATTCATTTCTTCCTGACTCACCTTACGCACTTCAGCAAAAGTTCGGCCATGATACAGTTTATGAATCACGGCTTCCACGATAATTACGGCACCGTCGACGATCAATCCGAAATCGAGGGCACCCAAACTCATCAGGTTACCGGAGAGCCCGAATATATTCATCATGATTACGGCAAAACACATGGCCAGGGGAATCACGGAGGCTACGATCAGTCCGGCCCGCATATTACCCAGGAAGATCACGAGAATGAAGACCACAATCAGGGCTCCTTCCAACAGGTTGTTCTTTACCGTATTAATGGCGCGGTCCACCATTTTGGTGCGATCATAAAAGACTTCCAGTGCCACGCCCTCGGGCAGGGTTTTCTCCACCAGCTCGAGCCGGGCCTTGATATCTTTCACCACCTGGGATGCATTGGCCCCCTTGAGCATGAGCACCACAGCACCGGCCACTTCTCCTTTATCGGCATCCACCAGGGCGCCATACCGGATAGCGTGACCAATCCGCACTTCAGCCACATCGCGCAGATATACCGGCAGCCCGTTGCTGGTGGTCTTTACATAGATGTTTTGAATATCTTCCAGCGAACCCACCAGTCCCTCTGTGCGAATAAACAGGGCCATCTGGTTCCTTTCGATATAACCGCCACCCGAGTTCTGGTTATTCCGCTCCAATGCAGCAAACACATCGGCGATGGTCAGGTTCATACTCCTGAGCCGGTCGGGCATCACGGCCACTTCATATTGCTTAAGGTTACCGCCAAAACTGCTGATATCGGCCACCCCGGGAATACCCATTAACTGACGGCGCACGATCCAATCCTGAATAGATCGCAGTTCGGTAAGGTCTATTTTCTCCTCATAACCGGGTTTGGGTTTCAGAATATATTGGAACACTTCCCCCAGTCCGGTGGTAAGCGGAGCCAGCTCGGGATTGCCCGCTTCAGCCGGGATTTCATTTCGCACGGTGATAAGTCGTTCCGAAACCTGTTGTCGCGCCCAATAAACATCCGTGTCATCATCAAAAACGATGGTAACCACCGAAAGTCCGAAGCGCGAGATGGAACGCATCTCCCTGATACCGGGAATATTGGCCGTGGCCTGTTCAATGGGGAAACTGATCAGCCTTTCCACTTCGGGGGCGGCCAGGGTGGGTGTAACGGTGATCACCTGCACCTGATTGCTCGTAATATCGGGCAGCGCATCAATGGGCAGTTTAGACACTGCAAAAATTCCATACCCTAAAAGCGCCGCTATGAATACACCTATAATCAGCTTGTTCCGGATGGAAAAGCGGATAATTGCATTTAACATTGAATAATTTTTACATGATCGAATTATAAAACGCTTAGATCATGTAAGTCCGTGGAGGTTGAAAAATGGATTGAAGGGCGCCCTTCCTCGGGAGCCAGGTTTCCAGCACATTAAATTCTCTTGTAATAAATTCAACATGGTGGTCTAAGTCAAATTCCGCCGGCTCTTCGCAGGCGATGGCAATGGCATTTACAAAATCGGTGGTCTTAAAAGGAAGCTGCATGTCGCGCTGGTAATCGTTGTCGATTTCCGTATGACAGATATAATGCTCCTTCAGGAAATAGAGGACGGTGATGTCTCTGTTCAGAGCCTGATGCTCCTTGAAATGCTCCACCAGAATGGGCAGCTTGAACAGTTGGTGCAATTCGGTTTGGGTAAGCACCATCAGGGCCAGGAAAAATATCGTAATCCTCCTTTTCACCTGACGAAGATAGGGAAAGAAGATTTCAAATCATAGCAGGATGATGCTAGTTTACCCAACGCAGTCCGAAGTAAAGCCGGCGCCCCTGATTCGGAGCATACACATAATTGGGATCGAAACTGAGCGCATAGGGATTTTCGGGCGTTGCCACGATGTTGCCGGAGGGATCGCGCTGCACATTTTTGTCGAAGGGGTCATTTGCCCGCGCAATCAGGAAGGGATTGCCGCGATTCGGCGTAAAGCCCAGCAGGTTCTTAATGCCTCCGAACAGTTCGAGTCCGCCTGCCAGCTTTTTAGTCACCTGAACATGCTGCAGACTCCAGACCGGAGATTCCGGTTTGCGGGGATCCAGTTCCGATAACAGGGGCAGCTTCATGGGACCGTACACCGACCCGGTATAATCGGCCGACCAGCCCGAATTGCCCAGGCGATACGAGAGGGTCCAGGTGCCCGACCAGGTTTCGGTAAGCAACTGGCGGGATTTTCGGTTACGCCCCTGCTCATCCTTCTGGATTATGCTTACATCCTGAAGCGTAAAACCCGAAGTAAATCGGATGCGATGTGATAACTGTCCGTCGAGATTCAGGCTCAGGCCCGATGACTTCGCATATCCATCCAGGTTAGCATAAATGATCTGATCGGTATTGGTTTTATAATCAGGTACGATCCGGTTGGTGAAATGCGTGTACCAGGCAGCTGCTTCGAGATGGAAATAACCGGTTCCCACCACCATTTTGCGGGTATAATTCAGACTGGCATTATAACTGCGCTCGGGTTTAAGATCGCCGAGTATCACCACTTCGCGGGCACCGGTCAGGGCGGCATGATCTTCCGTAAAAAGATTCACCACCCTGAACCCCGTGCCCAGGTTCACACGCAGATAGTCCTTGTCGGAAAGTTTCCATTTATAGGCGAGCCGGGGAGTGTAAATCGAACCGTGACGTTTGTCATAGTCGTACCGGAATCCCGCCAGCATACTATGGTTTTTATGGAGATTGATATCGTCCTGTACGAATACCCCCGGAATGAAGACACGATCGGGCTGATTGTGCTTTCCGTCGGGCGACAGCGTGGCGGGTGTGTTATCATCATAGCTTGTATAACGGCCAACTATACCCGAAAAAAGCTGATGATTTTTGCCCGGTTTTTTTTCCCAGGTGAGCTGTCCAAATGCAACAGACTGATCGGCATCGAAAAGGGTGGTACCATAGGCAGAACGTTGTCGGTGGGCAGTAGCAGAAAAGGAGAAAACCAGTTTTTCGGTTGTTGGTAACTGATAGTTTCCGATCCACTCGAAACGACGGGTGGAAATCTGTTCGCCGTAGCGTTCATCACCTCCCCGGTGCGCACGGGTCCATTGCATTTCCCCTCCCCAGCGGTCTTCGGTGATAAAGCGGAAAGCCATACTCATCTGCCGGTTCTGATCGCGATTCCAGCCCAGTTTGCTAAAGAAGGACAGCCGGTTCTGCAGGGTCACATCCGTGAAATTGTCGCCATTCTTATCGTGGCGATGGGTGTAATTGAAATAATTGAGTCCCACCAGCGCCTGGCTCCTCGCGCCTGTTTTAATTTTCAGTCCCGCATCCAGGTTGTGCTCACGCCAGCTGGTGCCCGTGTATTCCACCGAAAAATGCGGTGCTTTGGCCGGGTTCCTGGTAATCACGTTGATCAATCCCCCAATTGCCTCTGAGCCGTAGAGTGAGGAAGCCGGTCCCTTTACCACCTCGATCCGTTCCACCAGGGAATTGGGTATGCCCTGGAGCCCGTAAACCGTGGCCAGACTGCTCACGATGGGCATGCCGTCGATCAGCACCATGGTATAGGGACCTTCCAGTCCGTTGATATGAATATCCCCGGTATTGCAAACATTACAGTTGAGCTGGGGCCGCACGCCATTCACCAGCTGGAGGGCATCAAACAGACTGGGGGTTGGGTTCTTCCGGAAAAACTGGGCACTGTAAACTTCCACCGGCACAGGACTGGCTGATCGCACCACGGGGCGCATGGTTCCGCTTACCACCACAGCATCCATTTCATTGTTCCTTACCGGCAGGTATATAACGGTATCGGTTATGTGCCCCGTCCATTCGATGGTTTCATATCCAACGGCAGAAATCACCAGGGCGGATTTCATTCCCCCGGAAATACCCGCCTGCTGAAGCGAAAAACTGCCGCTGCTATCGGCCACCAGGCTCTTGCCGCTTCGTTTGTTCTTCACCGTGGCACCCGCCACCGGTATGCTGCTCCCTTCCGATACAATGCGAATCAGACCCGAAGGCTGCTGGGCCGGCAGACTGCCGATCATTCCAAACAAGAACAGGAAGGTTGCTCTAATCCTCATATTTAGTCGTGTCTAAATTTATTTTTAGACAAATATAAGCATTACTGGCATTGATAGTTCTTTAGTCGGAATAATTTTTATATATGTTGGTTTTTTTATACGACTTCGGCGGTCTGGCACGTTATTCGCAATGCAGGCAATCACAAATAGTAGTTTATGCATTCAAGAAACGCCGACAAACTTTTTATTGCTGCCATCTTTACCTCGCTGGTATTGTTCTATGGCCTCTTTGCGCTGGTACTCGCTTAAGCCTTTCCGACGCTGGTCAGAAGACGGGCGTTTCGCGCAAAGTTGATTTAGTCTAAACCGTACCTGTTTTTCGGTGTTAGCCTAATCCGTAGATTTGAAAAATGAATATCAGCATTCGCCCCATTGAATTGGGCGACAATCCCGTTATGGCAAAAATTATCCGCTCGGCGCTTGCTGAGTTCGGAGCCGATAAGCCGGGCACGGTCTATTACGACGAATCCACCGATCATTTATTTGAGCTGTTCCAGACTCCGGGCAGTTGTTATTTTGTAGCACAGGATGGGGAAGAAATTCTGGGTGGTGCGGGTATTTTTCCCACCGAAGGCCTCCCACCCCATTGGTGTGAGCTGGTGAAAATGTACCTGCGTCGCGAGGCACGGGGACTTGGCATTGGCCGCACGCTCATTGCCAAAAGCCTGGAGGAAGCGAAGAAAATGGGGTATAAAACCGTGTACCTCGAAACCATGCCCGAATTATCCAAAGCGGTGAAAGTGTACGAGAAGTTTGGGTTCGAATACCTCTGCCAGCCCATGGGTAATTCCGGCCACTTTGGTTGTGACATGTGGATGAAAATTGATCTCTGAGAAGGCTCTTACCGGCTGCGATAGGTATCGATAATACCGCCGGGCGACAGATAAACCTGGAATCCGATCCGCACCATCACACCACCATCCGAGGGCTTGTGCCTTAGTTTCGAATTAATATACCCCACCATAGTTTCAATGGCCACATTTCTGTTTACAAAGGCAGCTAAACCGGGTCCCACGAAAAAATCGCCGCCATTTTCCGTTGATGAACTACCGGGCAGTTCCAATTTGGTGTACGTGAAGGTATACTCAGTGGCAATAAAGGGTTTGATATTATTCTTCAGGAAATAATAGCGCGCAAAGGGTCCAAAACCATATACGGTGTTTTTGTTATCGCCCCTCTTGTCGTAGGTAAGGTTAAAAATTCCTCCCCCAACAAAATTGTTGAAGAAGAAATATCCTCCCGAAGGGGTGAAGCTGAACGTGGTATTGCGGGTGGTGTTCAGAATAAAGCTTCCTCCGATCATCCAGTCTTCCTTATCGGTTTGAGCGAAGGAAGAAAGAACTCCCAGTAACAATGACAGGCTGAATAGGATTTTTCTCATGTGTGGTAGTTTACGACTTCATACAAGCCACTAAAAAGATACAATTTTCCGGTGGCCAATTCCTTACATTGAAAGCGTTTCCGCAACTTTTTTCCTTTCCGGAAGACCCTTCCCCCTTCGATTTCAAACAAAGCACCTTCGGGCAGTTCTTCCACCAGCACGCCTTTTTCATCGGGATGATCGTGCTGGCGAAGCACCCGCATCAGCGGTTCGTCGGCGCAACTGCTGGCAGGCAGGTTATGTAAACTCCGGTGCAGGGCCGCTTCCACATCGGGTGGGAAAATGGATTTGCCAAGGAACTGTTCGAGCAGTTTCCGGTATATGGATTTCCATTCCTTACCATGGGCCTGCACCCGGTTCCCGTATTGTTCAAAGGTCACGAGGTGAGCCAGCTCATGAATCAGGGTAATCAGAAAGGCATAGGGGTTCAGATTGCCATTTACACTGATGCGGTGGTTGCGGTTTTGCCAGGCATGCCGGTAATCGCCCAGCAAGGTCCGGCGCTCGCGACTGATGGTCAGATGCACCTTGTAATGGAGCAGGTAACGAACGATCAGCTCAAAAGAGCCATCGGGAAGGAAATGGGCCAGCTGCTGAAGCGGATATTCCTTTTTGGGCATGAATCAGCTCGTCTTGGTTTTGCGTAAAACAGTACGCAGTTCAATAATGGTGTACAATACGTAGAGCGCCATGCTTCCGAACAGGGCGGGTTTATTCACTTTATCACGGAAGAGGTAGATATAGATAAAGGCGGCGATGGCACCTCCGAAGAGTTTAAGCAGCATGCCGGAATACACGTTTCGCATGAAAGCAGCGGTGGAAGCGGTTTCCATGGAGCGAAGATGCAGCCAGAGTGAAAGCAGAAATATCAGAAAGAGGATAAGATTACTTACCATAAGCACCGTTACATCCATGCCCATGGAGCGTAAACTCGCTTCCATCCCGAAAAAAATGGCGGATGTAAGTACAAAGAATAAGGTGAGGGGCAATAAGTGACGGAGGGAGCTATTCGTTTTTTTTTCCATTCGATTTACCTGCGGTTTCTTTTACCAGCTTGAAGATGGTAACAGCAATTACCAGCAAAGGTAAGATCCAAACCAATAAGGGCATAGCGGTGCCGAGCCGTTTATCGGCCCAGATTCCGGCCCAAACGGCAAATCCCAGGGCAACCATCCATTGGGTGCCCAGGGATATGTATTTCAATAAACTATTGGCTTGCTCAGGCGGCTTTGGTGTCTTTCTGTTTTTCATTGATCGAAGCGGAAGTGCTTATATCACCTCCCATATGACAGGCGCCGTTGAAGGTGGCAGCCGGTTCGATCTGCAGTTTACCGGCATGGATATTACCATTTACCACGCCGCTCGCTTTTAACTGCAGCAATTCTTTCACTTTGATGGTGCCGGTCACTTTTCCCATGATATCAGCCTGAACCCCGTGGATATCTCCTTCCACCACGCCATTGGCTCCAATCACGACTTTAGCGGTGCTGTGGATATTGCCGATCAGTTTTCCGTCAATGCGGAGATCGCCATTGCTGGAAATATCGCCTTTTAAAGTGGTACCGTTGCCGATAAGGCTGGTGCTGGCTGAATTACTGTTGGAAAGGTCTGCAGCGGCTTCTGATTTGGATTTTCCGTTGAACATGATCTTGGATTTAATCGGTGGTTGTTTCGGTTACCGGTATATTCAGGAGAGTGGTATCCAATGCGA
>DATCJQ010000265.1:0-4837 GCA_036562745.1 Flavihumibacter sp. | reverse complement strand
GCGCATTGGTTCCCATAACGGAGAAAATCCAGGCATAGCGGCGGTTCTCCCTGATATCGATCAGCCAATAAAGGAAGACCATCAGCAGCACAATCCATCCGCCGGAAACCAGCACAAAGGAACCCGTACAAATTCGTTTAATAATGGGTGAAATACCCGAAAGATCCAGGCCATAGCCTGCTACCAGCAGCGCAAGTCCGCTTACCATTAAAAGACTGAGTTTTTTCTTCTGCGTAAATCCGTCATCCATCAACAGTTTCCCCGCCAGCACGCCCCAGATCGTATGAGCGCTGGTGGGCAGGAAATTGATAAACACCCATCCCCCGCTGTTGATCTTTCCCATCACAAGGGAATCGATAAAGGCACCGAAATTCTTCCCAAGCACAAAGGGCTGATCGAATTCGCCAACTAATACTGTTCGATATAAAAACTCTGACAGCAGAATCAACGCCAGGCTAAATACAATTTGAAAAACATAGGAGCGCCGGATAATCAGATAGGCAATCAGCGTGGTAAAAGCCAGCTGAGTCAGCACATTCCAGAGTTCCCAAACCACCTTCCCGGCATAAATGCAATGAAGTCCGGTTCCGAATATAAAAAGCAGCAAACTCCGTTTCAAAATATGCGGCAGGTTCATGCGCCAGCTGATTCCTTTTTTCTGCTTATAATAAAAGGAAAGAAACATGGCAGTTCCGGCCATGGTCATGAATCCGGGTTGAATCAGATCCCAGAACCGCAGTCCGTGCCAGGGATGGTGATCAAATTGCTGAGTGAGCCAATGAAAGGATGTACCCTCACTTAGTTTATTCAGCTCAACATAAACAAAAGCGGCCTCGCCGGCCAGCAAAAGCATGATAAGTCCCCGCATAACGTCGAGGGATAGCAGTCTGTTGTTCATCTCCTCAATAGCAGTTTTGTTAAATATTCCGGACCGTCGATTTTTTTTTCTAATTTAGCGGCCGCGGTATGAAATGGGCTATTAAGATAATCATTTCCATCTTTCTTATTTCCTTCTCAGGGAATGTGGATTGCAAATCAATCCGCGAGCTAAGAGTGGGGATAAACCATGCAGACTGCTTCCTTGAGACAAACTCACCATTCAGCCTGGCCCATAGGTCAGACCTGAGTTTCGAAGAATACACCCCTCCCTCCACCGATCCCGGTCTTGAGTTACTATTTTCAGAAGATAACCAAGAGAAACAGCAAAAATGGATTTCGCTGAAGTACGCGAAGGTTTATCCGGATATCAGTGCCATTCCGTCCGACTTTTTTGCAACATCTTCCATCCTTCAATCCCCGCCCTCTCCGGTTTCAAGCGAGCTTCCTCTTATTCATACGTCCAAACGTTTGTCCCTCCTGCAGGTTTACAGAATTTGACAGATCAACTCCTACGATTGCTTGCGCTATAGCTAATGGTGCGTCAAGCACCGATCTGCCAACATTTTTTACTGTAATCCCAATATGAATCGAATTTTATTGCTTGCGGGCTGGTGCATCTTACTGGCCTGTGCGAGCTGTGGTAACCATACTGAACATAAAGAAGAAAGTATTCAATTTATCGCTACCCGGCCTCTTATTAAGGATACCATCGTCACGAAAAGTTATGTAGCACAAATCCGTTCCGTGCAGCACATCGAGCTGCGCGCCCAGGAAAAAGGATATCTGCAAAAGATCTATGTCGACGAAGGACAATCTGTGAAAAAGGGTCAGCTCCTGTTTCAGATTATGCCCCAACTTTACGAAGCCGAGGTGAAAAAAGCTCAGACCGAAGTGGAGTTTGCTGAAATCGAATATCAGAACACTCACAAACTGAAGGAAAGTAATATTGTATCAGCGAATGAACTGGCCATGGCCCAGGCCAAACTGAACAAGGCCCGCGCTGAGCTGAATATCGCGCAGGTCCACCTGCAATTTACCACTATTCGTGCTCCATTCGACGGAATCATCGACCGTTTCCTGGTACGGGTTGGAAGCCTGCTGGACGAAGGCGAACTTCTGACCAGCCTGTCCGACAATAATCGCGTATGGGTTTATTTCAATGTACCAGAAGTTGAATACCTGAACCTGTTCTCTAACGGGGGCAGACAGAAGCATCCGGTTGCGCTCGAGATGGCAAACCATGCATTATTTCCCCATGCCGGACAAATAGAAACCATCGAAGCCGATTTCGACAATGAAACCGGTAATATCTCCATTCGGGCCGGATTTCCAAATCCCGATAAACTCTTAAGAAACGGAGAAACCGGAAATATCCTGATCAGGGAAACCATGCAGGGTGCTGTCCTGATTCCCCAGAAAGCAAGTTTCGAGGTAATGGACAAGCTCTATGTGTATGTCATCGACAAGGAACACCGGATTCGCACCCGCGAAATCAAAATAGCCGCTGAACTCGAAGACATCTTTATTGTTAGTGAAGGCTTATCGGATCAGGATATCATCCTGCTCGAAGGCATCCGAAAAGTTAAGGATGGTGATCAGGTTGAATTCAAAACCGAAGACCCGGGGCACGTGATTGCCGGTCTCAAACTTCCAGCACAATAACAAACTAAAACCAGACAGATGTTTAAGAAATTTATTCAGCGTCCGGTGTTAGCTATTGTGCTATCACTGGTGATCATATTTTTAGGTGTACTATCCATAAAGACTTTACCAGTATCCCAGTTTCCCACCATTGCTCCTCCCATGGTAGTGGTGAACGTTGCCTATCCTGGTGCGAGTGCGAATGTGCTGGTGGAATCTGTGTTAATCCCAATGGAAAAGGCGATTAACGGTACGCCCGGCATGAAATACATGACCTCCGATGCCACCAGCGCCGGCGAGGCAACAATCCAGGTCGTTTTTGATTTGGATGTCGATCCCAACCAGGCAATGGTGAATGTGAAAACAAGGATTGAACAGGTAACGAACCGTCTGCCTCCGCTGGTACAACGCGAGGGGCTGGTCGTGAGTTATACTTCCCCGAACATGCTCATGTATGTTAACCTGTTCAGCAACGACGAAAAAGTGGATGAAAAGTTCCTCTACAATTTCGCCAGCGTGAATATCATCCCCGAGATCAGCCGCCTTAAGGGAGTGGGGGCTGCCAGAATTCTAGGTAGCCGTCAATATGCCATGCGGATCTGGCTAAAACCCGACCGGATGCGTGCCTACAAGGTATCAACGGACGAAGTGATGGAAGCCATGGCCGAGCAGAGCATTATCGGCTCGCCGGGCCGATTGGGACAAAGTACCGGGAAGCGCTCGCAATCGCTGGAATATGTTCTCACCTATCCCGGTCGCTACAACAAACCGGAACAATATGAAAACATTATTCTCCGCGCCACTCCTCATGGTGAAATTTTGTATCTGAAGGACGTTGCCGAAGTGGAACTGGGAAGCGAGTTCTATGATATCTACTCGAACCTCGATAATCATCCTTCAGCCGCCATCATGCTGAAGCAAACCTATGGCAGTAATGCATCTGATGTAATTAGGGAAGTGAAGGAAAAACTGGAAGAAATCAAAAAAGCCTCCTTCCCTCCGCAGATGGAATACCAGATCAGTTATGATGTATCAAGCTTCCTGGATGCTTCCATCGAAAAAGTAATCCATACACTGATTGAGGCATTTATACTGGTAGCGATCGTTGTGTACGTATTTCTGGGCGACTGGCGATCGACCCTGATCCCCACGCTGGCTGTACCCGTTTCGCTGATCGGTGCTTTCGTATGTATGAAGGCCTTTGGGATAACGATCAATCTGATCACGCTATTCGCACTGGTTTTGGCGATCGGAATAGTGGTGGATAACGCCATTGTGGTAGTGGAAGCAGTGCATTCCAAAATGGAGGAAGAGAACCTGACTCCCTATAAGGCGGTAAAGCAGGTGCTTAATGAAATCAGCGGGGCCATTATTGCCATCACGCTGTTGATGACTGCAGTATTTGTGCCGGTGGCATTCATGAGCGGACCTGTAGGTGTTTTCTACCGACAGTTCTCCATCACGATGGCGAGCTCCATTGTAATTTCAGGCATTGTGGCTCTTACGCTGACGCCGGTACTTTGCGCAGTGATCCTGAAGGATCCCCATACCAGTCCGCGTAAAAAAACTCCCGTAACCATGTTCCTCGACTGGTTCAACCGGAAATTCGAATCGCTAACGGGCACCTATGCACGATTTTTAAGAGCGATTGTGAACCGTCAGCTCGTGACCTGGGGACTACTGGTTCTTTTCTGCATGGGCATTGCAGCAACCACAGCAAGTCTGCCATCGGGTTTTATTCCCGGGGAAGATCAGGGGATGATCTATGCAATCATTCAGACCCCTCCGGGCTCCACGCTCGAGCGCACCAATGATATTGCGCGTAAACTGCAGGAGATTACCGAACATATCGACGGCGTACAGTCGGTGTCTGCACTCGCAGGTTATGAAGTGCTTACCGAAGGTCGGGGCTCCAACGCCGGAACCTGTCTGATCAACCTGAAAAATTGGTCGGAGCGAAAACATTCGGCCAGGGAAATCATTGAGGAACTGGAAGAAAAAGCAAAGGAAATTCCAGGTGCCACCATGGAATTTTTCGAACCACCGGCGGTACCCGGATATGGCGCCGCCGGCGGTTTTCAGCTTCGCCTGCTTGACAAGACCAACACCGGCGATTATGAAGCATTTGGCAAAGTGAACGATGCATTTATGAAAGCCCTTGGCGAACGCAGGGAACTTGCCGGTCTTTTTACCTTTTTCGCGTCTAACTATCCGCAATATGAAATCGAAATCGATAATAAAGCTGCAATGCAGAAAGGAGTGTCTATCGGGAAAGCGATGGATAATCTTTCAATCCTGATAGGCAGCACCTATGAAC
>DATCJQ010000261.1:0-8906 GCA_036562745.1 Flavihumibacter sp. | reverse complement strand
AAAGCATTGTAACAGTAAGATATACTGAATAACAAAAACAAGGTACCGAATAGCCGACCAGAGCAGCACTCTTAACAAAATTGTAACCGGCAAATGGTCCACCACCTGCAGCATGCCCAGCATCCGGTCGGCACCGGGTATCTTTTCCACCCATCTAACGATCCAGCTGATACGAAGATAAAGCAGCAGGCCGGATAGCGATAATACCGTCAGTATCCATCCCAATGCCTGCACCCAGATCTCCTGCAAATTCCAGGAGGGGGGAACATGAATTAATTCATTGTTGGCATACCAAATCCAGAGGGCGACGGTTCCCACCAACAGCGTAATCAACACCTGGCTGAAACTGCCAATCAGCGTGAGCGAAACCGAAGCCAGCCTTTTCCCTTCGGGCAGATAAAGCACCCGGCCTCCATATTCACCGATACGATTGGGGGTATTGATGGCAAATGCCACGCCTGCCAGGGTAGCTTTCAACGCCCGCCATAAACTGATCTGATGCAATGACCATAAAAGATCGCGCCACTTGAGTGCCTCCAATCCCCAGTTCACAGCCATCAGCAGGATGGCAGTATACAATTTCCAGGCCCCGGGACCCCGGAGCGATTCCATCATCTGCTGCCAGGTGCTGGATAAATTGGGCTGCAAACTCACCTGACGGTAGATCGACCAGCTAAGCCAAATGAATATCAGGGGCCCCAACCAGTAGTTGAGAAAGATTTTGATATTTTTGCTTAGTGACATCCCTGATAAAAATAATCTCTTGTTAAAGAAATCGCCTCAAATTATTCTGGGTATTGATCCCGGCACCATTATAATGGGGTATGGATTAATAGCTGTGAACGGCCAAAAGCTGCAACTATTGCATATGGATGTGCTGAAACTGAACGCCAAAAAGGATCAGCATACCCGGCTCGAACTGATTCACCGCAAGGTGTCGGAACTGATTCGGGAATTTCATCCCACCACTTTTGCCATCGAAGCGCCCTTTTTCGGAAAGAACGTGCAAAGTATGCTCAAACTCGGACGCGCACAGGGAGTTGCGATTGCGGCTGCCATCCAGGCCGGATTGGAGGTTTGCGAGTATTCACCCAAAAAGGTGAAACAGGCAATCACCGGTAACGGAAACGCCGACAAACAACAGGTATGGAGCATGTTACAGCGGATTGTTACCATTGAAGAAAAGCCCGACTACCTCGATGCGTCCGATGCCCTGGCGGTTGCGATCTGTCACCATTACCAAACTTCCTCACCCATTCCGGGGGGGAATTCCAAACTCAAAGGCTGGGAAGATTTTCTCAAAAAGAACGAACACCGGATCAGGAAACCGGTCTGAACACCTCTGAATTGTTGAGGTAGGCCAGAATCTTTTCCTGCGCTGTTTTCAGTTCTTCCTGGGTCATTTTCAGTTTGGGTCGGGTGAAATTAAGATCATCAGCCGACTGCATCGGAACCAGGTGCAGGTGCGCATGCGGCACTTCCAGCCCGATTACCGCCGATCCCACCCGTTGGCAGGGAAATGCCTGCTCAATGGCCCGGGCAATCGGTTTGGCAAATACCAGGATCTCGCTCAGGTATGTGTCCGGAACATCGTAGAACTTGTCCACTTCCATTTTGGGGATTACCAGCACATGGCCGGGAACCATGGGGAACACATCCAGAAACGCGTAGAACTTATCGTTTTCTGCAATCTTAAACGAGGGAATCTCGCCGTTGATGATTTTGGTAAATATGGTCATCTTGAGGTATTGTTTCCTTTTGGAAGCCAAAGGTACAAATCCTGCACCTATCGGTCGGGCTTAGGCGCAGCAAAAACCGCTCCCGGGTCTTAAACCGGGAGAAACTTCCATTACCACAGCATGCCGCAATAAAAAAGCGGCCATCCGGAATGGATGACCGCTTCTTAATTCATTCATCCAATTCATCAAATCGAAATCTGCTCAACTTTGAATTTGAGGATTCCGGCAGGTGCTTTTACCTCAGCCACTTCACCTACCGTCTTGCCCAGGAGCCCCTGGCCAATCGGGGAAGTCACGGAAATCTTTCCGGCTTTCAAATCCGCCTCTTTCTCAGACACGATCTGATAGGTTACTGTTTTCTTCGTATTAAGATTGGACACAGTCACTTTTGTAAGGATAGACACTTTGCTTGTATCAATAGCATCAGCTTCCAGAATCCTGGCAACAGCCAAATCGCTTTCCAATTTCTTGATTTTGGCTTCCAGGATTCCCTGAGCCTCTTTGGCCGCATCGTATTCAGCATTCTCACGCAAATCGCCTTTTTCCCTGGCCTCTGCAATCGCCTTGGAAGCTGCAGGGCGCTCAACGGTCTTGAGGCGGTGCAGCTCTTGCTTCATTTGTTCAAGGGTTTCTTTTGACACATAAATTACATCTGCCATAAATAACCTCCTTTGGTTAAAAAGTAAAAAAAAAGAACAACGCCTTCAACGGAAGATGAAAGCGTTGCACTCAGATATAGCAAATATAGGATTTTTAATTAACCAAACAGCTTCTGCACGACCACCTCGGCCATCTTCAGAAAGGCCTCATGACTGTAGCCGGCGATATGCGGCGTAACCAGCACATTGGGCTGCGAACAGAGCCAGTCGAGCTGCTCTTTTTCCGCCGGCGAATATGTTTCAAGTCGTTCATTTTCAAGCACATCCAGACCAGCCGCACTGATTTTTCCGGATTTTAACGCTTCGATCACAGCCGCCGTATCGTGCACTTTACCGCGGCTGGTATTCAGGAAAACGGGCCGGTTTTCGAGGCGGTTGAAGAATTCGGTATTGGCCATATGGTGGGTTTCCTTTGTCAGCGGAACATGGAAACTCACCACATTGGCATAGCGGGCAATCTGTTCGAGACCCGCCTCCTTCACGTATCCTTTCGCAAATCCGAAACGATACTTGTCATAGGCCAGCACCGTTACCCCAAACGGCTCGAGCAGGCGGGAAAACGCCTCGCCGGTATTACCGTAACCAATGATTCCCACGGTCTTGCCACTCAGCTCCGTGCCACGGTTTGCATCGCGGATCCATTTTCCCTCGCGCACTTCCGCAGCCGCCGAATGGAGTTTATTCAGGAGTCCGAGTAACATACCCAGCTCCTGCTCGGCCACGGCGTTGCGATTACCTTCGGGACTGCTGACACATTTGATACCCTTTTCCCCGGCGTATTCCAGATCGATCAGTTCCAGCCCGCTGCCGAGGCGGCCGATCCATTTCAGCTTATCCGCTTTTTCCAAAAAAGGACGATCAATCTTCAGCCGAGTGGTTACGATCAGTCCCGTAAAAGCAGGTATCTGTTCCAGCGCCTCCTCGTAACTGATTGCCGGCGCGTATACAACTTCAAATCCGAGTGATGCCAATTTTTCATTCAGCCAGGGATGTACTTTGGCTGTGATCAATACCTTATCCATTTCTGCCATTCATTTTAAAGGTAAGCGCGGCGAAATCTTCCACCGTCAGCTGTTCTGCTCTTTTCTGAAATATCGGATCCGCCAGGGTTTCGGGCGGAAACAATCCCTTTACCGCATTGCGAAGGGTTTTGCGCCGCTGGTTAAATGCCGTTTTCACAAGAAGAAAAAAATCTTTTCGACTGGTCATATCCGGAAACGATGATCGCGGCACCAGCGATATCACCCCGCTCATCACCTTGGGAGGGGGATTAAAGCATCCGGGCGGCACGTCAAACAGGTATTTCACTTCAAAAAATGCCTGAATCAGCACGCTGATCACGCCGTACACTTTTGACCCTGAGCCGGCGGCCACCCGCTGGGCCACTTCCTTCTGAAACATGCCCACCACACGCTCCACCAGTCCCTCCCATTCAAGGATCTTGAACAGAATCTGCGTTGAAATATTGTAGGGGAAATTGCCCGCCACGGTAAACCGTTCCTGAAAGGGCGCTTCAATATCCAGAAAACTTTGATGAATCAACCGGCCGCGGATGGAAGGGTAAGTAGCCTCGAGATATTGCACTTTCTCCAGATCCAGCTCCACGGCTTTGAAATCGACACCGGGCAAATCGAGCAGAAAGCGCGTCAGGGCTCCACCCCCGGGCCCCACTTCCAGCAGACGTTCAAATGGTTGTTGCTCAAGCGCTTCTACGATCTTGCGACAGATATTTTCGTCACGCAGAAAATGCTGGCCCAGCGATTTTTTAAGAGTATACATAGAATGCCACAAAAATACAGTATTGGGAGCGCCCGCTGAATACTGTATTTTTACTGATTATTCGACCCTTCATTATGAATATTCAACCTTCATTTATATATGTCTAATGAATCTTCAAGGCCGCTGATCGGTATTAGTTGTGGTGATTTGAACGGAATCGGACTGGAACTGATTATTAAGGCCGTGTCTAACAGCAAATTGCTGGAAATATGTACTCCCATCGTGTTTGCGTCCAATAAGGCCATTAATTTTTACCGGAAATCCATCCCGGACAGCAATTTCAATTTCCAGCAGATTCGCGATTTCAGCCGGATCAACACGAAGCAGGTGAACGTCTTCAACTGCTGGGAAGAGGAAGTAGCCATCACACCCGGACAACTGACTCCCGAAGGGGGAAAATATGCCATCCGCTCCCTTACCACGGCGGTGGAAGCCCTCAAAGAAGGCAATATACATGCGTTGGTTACAGCGCCCATCCATAAGAAAAATACCCAGGGCGATGAGTTTCCCTACACCGGACATACGCCCTACCTGAAAGAGGCATTCGGTGCCAAAGAAGTAGTTATGATGATGGTCGCCTCCAATATGCGCGTGGCCCTGCTCACCGAGCATGTTCCCGTGCAGGAAATCGCTCCCTATATCACCCGGGCCGCCATAGTTTCCAAACTCCGCCTGATCGAGAGCAGCATGAAACAGGATTTCGGTATCGACCGTCCGAAGATCGCGGTATTGGGACTAAACCCGCATGCGGGCGATGAGGGACTGATCGGCGCTGAAGAAGAGAACGTGATCAAACCGGCCATCAAAGAATTCAAACAACAAAGCAATTCCATCATACAGGGCCCCTTCCCTGCAGATGGATTTTTCGCGCGCGGATACCAGGAACGTTTCGACGTGGTACTCGCCATGTATCATGATCAGGGACTCATACCCTTCAAATCCCTTTCCCAGGGCGAGGGCGTGAATTTCACAGCGGGACTGCCGGTGGTAAGAACATCTCCCGATCATGGAACCGCTTTCGATATCGCAGGAAAAAATCGCGCAAATGAAGGTTCTCTGCTCAGTTCCATTTTCACGGCGATTGATATCCTCCGTCAGCGGCAAACCTGGAGCGAAAACAGGGCTAATCCCATGAAAAAGCTCACCAATCGTCTGCTTGCCAACGCGGTGGATGAGAAGATTGAAGAATAAAGCGCATCATCATAAATGCAAAAAGGGTGTTTCTTTTCCGGAAACACCCTTTTCTTTTCTTGAATTATAACTTACCGTAGTATCACTTTATGGATGATTACTTCCTGGTTATTGGTTACCAGCCGAAGCAGGTACATTCCTCTCGGATATTTGCCCAATCCGGATATCATCACGGAATTATTTCCCTTCTGCAATTGTTGTGATTGTTGGTACACAATGCGACCACGCTCATCCATCAGCTGGCAATCAAGCCATTGTTTGTCTCTCGCACTGATATTCACCTGCAGATAAGACTGCGTGGGATTAGGCATTACGGTAAGTTGCTCCACGATCGACAGTTTCACGGTTACCACATCACTGAGCACCTGCTTGCCGGTTCTGGTAACCGCACGGATCCGGTACTGAAGGTCCGATTGGGTTCTGTTGCTGTTATCCTGATAAACAGTAGCCTGCACCGTAGCCACCACTACATATTTACCGGTTTCGTCTTTGCGCAGCACTTCAAAATGACTGATCTCTTCGTTGCTGCTTATTTCCCAGCTTAAGTGGATGGTATTGTTTTGCTGATAGGCCGTCAGTTTCCTGAACCTGGTGGACAACACATACAGATATACCCGCCAGTCTCTTTCAGAGCTTGCGGTTGAATTCCGCTGCACCACCGTATAGGAACCCGGGTTGGGATCGCCCGCCTGGGAGCCACCATTACCCATATAGGCCGAGGTTCCTTTCGCCGAGCTATTATCCGCGTCAAAACGGTTGTCGAGGCCGTCGCCATCATCATCCAGTCCGGTCAACTCAACCAGGTCATCTGCTTTCGCATTGAAGTTGAAATCGTTTCCTTCGATAATATCCGGAATACCATCTCCGTCGGTATCGGTATCCATATAGTCGGGTATTCCATCCATATCTTCATCATTCGGACTGATACCATTTCCACCGAAGCCCACCCATCCGTCATAGGCATCATCAATTCCATCTCCATCGGCATCAATTCCCGAGGGAAGCTGGTAAGCCACGGTTGCCAATCCCTCCACGTTATCGGGAATGCCATCATCATCCGAATCGATGTCGAGATAATCCAAGGGTCCGGTATTATCGGTATTTGGGTATACAAAATGCCGGGGTGTTCCCGGATCGAGCATGCCATTCCAGTCTTCGTCGGGATATCCGGCCTCCCGCAGGTCGGTGATTCCATCGCCATCACTGTCCAGGTCATAGGGATTCGGCCTTGAATCGCGGTCCATATTATGATAGGGATAGCTGTCTGCGCGGCCATCACCATTCGTATCCGGACCCGTGCGCAGGAGGAAACCAGGTATATCAATCCGGCCATCATTGTTCGCATCTATTCCGCCTGCTTCGATCACATCATAAATGCCATCATTATCACTGTCGAGATCAAACATGTTCGGAATGCCATCACCATCGAGATCGGGCAGTCCCAAACCCACACCGGAGTTGGCGGCTCCATTGTTGGAAGCATCCACGTTCTGTGAAAGTCCGTCAAGGTCGGGGTCGGTGAAATTATCGATGATGCCATCCCCGTTTTCATCCACTCCGCCGGCTTCCACCACATCGGGTATGCCGTCATTGTCGCTATCCAAATCAAGTGAGTTGATAATGCCATCCAGGTCGGCATCAATGCGATCGTCAATACCGTCGTTGTTCACATCAATGAAACCGGGTGTATCGGGATCACGGTAATCGGGAATTCCGTCGTTGTCAGAATCCATTGCATCATCGATGCCGTGGTTCTCCACCAGATCGGGAATACCATCATCATCATCGTCAATATCGCACCCTACAGGTACAAACACGCTGGCACAACTGGTAACATTACAATCACCTTCAATGCGCACATAGTAAGTTCGGTTAACCATGCTGGTGACAGTGATCGACTGGCCTGTACCAATCGGGGTTCCCTCTCCACAAGTGCTGGCGGCATACCATACATAACGGGCATTGGTTCCAAGCGATCCGCCCTGAGCGGTGAGCTGAACCGGGTTACCCGGACATAAATCCTGCCGACTCACCTGGATGCTCGTGGGCGCCGTGCTGAGCGATTTCAATGCCAGGTAGAAACCAGGTGAAGCATAGCGACAGGAAGCATTGTTGATATTTCCACCCGATGCCACCAATACCCGATAGTAACGCTGATGCGAAGCAGC
Source organism: Flavihumibacter sp. (assembly GCA_036562745.1). Taxonomy (GTDB): domain Bacteria; phylum Bacteroidota; class Bacteroidia; order Chitinophagales; family Chitinophagaceae; genus Flavihumibacter. Next base: position 1,370 of record DATCJQ010000261.1, on the reverse strand, counting down.
CATACTGGGGATGGTATAGGTAGATTGGGTTGCGCCATTGATATTGGTGTAGTTAATACTGTCGGTACTTGACTGCCATTGATATTGAACGGTACCATCAATAATGGTGGGATCATTCAATATGGCAGAGAAGGTTGCCGAGCCACCGATACATCCCGCGCTCACTGCGGTTGTATTCACCACCGGATCCGCATCACAGAGACCGAATTCGATATCATCAAGTGCCAGGTCGTTACCACATCCGCCTTCACCCTGGTTGATAATTTCCAGAATGATTGATGAATAACCACTCGGCATCACGAAACGGATACCATGCTGCTGCCAGTTTGAACCGGTTATTTCCGGAGTTGTCAAATTGGTCAGCACCAATCCGCTCGATGCATCCCTCACTCTGAATTGCAATTTGGGAAGCTTGTAGCCGCCTACTGCATTACAGAAATTCATCTGATTGCTATTGCTGATATTGGCCACCCAAACATTGAGCGAATATTTAAGATTGGAACAGAGATTATTGACTGTTTTACTGAATATCACATTCTGCTGTACATCCGCATTCACCACCAGCATGCGGCCGTTGGCATTACCGGTATGATCCGACATAGAATGCCAGTAATTGGAATTGCCATTCGCCGGGTTATTGGTGATCATATACCGCTCAGCCGCCAGCGGCGCAGTAGTTGAACCGGTATAGGCTGTGCTGGCACCATTCGGCATGGAAGTAGTGGAACTACCGGTACCAAAATTTTCAGAATAAATGATTTTATTGATCACCGGACAGGGAGGCGATTCACCGGCCACCACCACTACAAACGGGGTGGGAACCGACTCACCCGGATCATCCGGTTTACCATTCAGGTTCAGGTCGGGACGCGAACCATCGGTGGATACATCGCGAAGATTCTTGTTGGTACCGCCAAAGCCTGTAGCGGTGGCAGTTGCTGAATTGTAATAGATTTTTCCCGGTACAATATTCGACAGCCTTACGGTAATGCGTATGGTAAAATTATTTTCACCTTCAGGATAGTTTTTCAGTGTTTGGTTATTCGCCAGCAGCGTGGTGACGGTGGTACCGTTATATGCACTGTTCAGCGTCACCCCGGCGGGATTGGATACCAACACCGCGGATGCGCTGACCACATTATTTGCACCATTTATTTTGGACAAGGTATCATATACCTGAACATTGCTTAAGGGATAGTTGCCAAAATTCTCCACCCGCACATCATATACCACTTCATGCTGACCATTGCCCAGGTTGGTAACCGACACCAGTTTTTTGGCCGCACCAATACCGGATGTTACACTGGTATTGTCAAAAGAACTAAAGGATATTACGTTATTGAAATTGGTTCTATCCCCCGTCATCATGT
>DATCJQ010000254.1:0-2055 GCA_036562745.1 Flavihumibacter sp. | reverse complement strand
ACATGATTCTGATGCAGATGGGTGTGTGCGAGCTGCTTTATTTCGAAACCATTCCGCCCAAAGTGACTATTAACGAGTACATCGACCTGGCCAAGGAGTACAGCACTCCGCAAAGCGGTCAGTTTGTGAATGGAATTTTAGATAATATTCATAAAGATCTGGTGAGAGATAATAAATTGCACAAAGTAAGTTTCAAAAAATAATCCCGTCATGCGCAAAGTTTTTTTATCGCTGATGGCCCTTGCTGCCATTGCCTGCCAAAACCCTTCGGCCACCGATACACAGGCCGAGGCCACTGATCTGACTGTTGCTGCTCCCAAGGATCCCGGTGCAGCGGTGGACAGTTCCCAGTTCACCACCATCGAGTGGCTGGATCAGAATATGGATTATGGTAAAGTGAATGAAGGCCAGCAGGTGGAAGTGGCATTTCGCTTCAGAAACAGTGGTAATAAGCCCCTGGTGATATATTCGGTTGCGCCTGCCTGTGGTTGTACCGCGGCCGAGCCTCCCAAAGAGCCCATCCTGCCGGGTAAGGAAGGTGTGATCAGAGGTACATTCGACAGCAAGGGTCGTCCGGGCACCAATAATAAGTCCATCCATGTCCGAGCCAATACAACCGGTTCGATGGATCACCACCTGCAGTTCAAGGTGGAAGTAGCCGCGGCGGCTCAATAAGCGTTTAAATTAGTAGTTCTCATTCATCATTTATAATTACAGTATGACTCAATTACTTTTTCTACAGGCCGGTAATCCCGGTGGTGGAACCCTCCAGCTGATTCTGCTGGGTGGTATGATCTTAGTGTTCTGGCTCTTTATGATTCGTCCGCAGGCTAAAAAAGCCAAGGAGGCCAAACAGTTCCAGGATAGCATGCAGAAAGGCGATAAAATCGTTACCATAGCCGGTATTCACGGCGTTGTAAACAAAGTGAACGAAGACGGCACCATCCTGCTGGAAACTTCTCCCGGCAGCTATATGAAGATTGAAAAATCTGCCATCTCCCTGGAGTGGACCAAGAATATCAACAAAACAGCAGCAGCTCCCGCTGAGAAAAAATAATGCTGAAAATAGGCATAACCGGTGGTATCGGCAGTGGCAAATCGACGGTGGCAAGGGTTTTTGAACACCTTGGGATCCCGGTTTACAATGCTGATACCGCCGCTAAACGCCTGATGGAAGAAGACCCCGATCTGCGGGCAGCCATCCTTCAAACCTTCGGAGCCGAAACCTTTCTCCACGGCCGGCTCAATCGCCCCTATCTCGCCTCCCTGGTCTTCAACAACCGCGAAAAACTGAACGCACTTAATGCTCTGGTGCATCCTGCCACCATCCGCGATGGCATCCGCTGGATGGAAAGTCAGCAGGCCCCCTATGCCCTCAAGGAAGCGGCCCTGATCTTTGAATCAGGTTCACAAAATGAACTGGATTATGTGATCGGCGTATCAGCGCCCCAGGCCCTGCGCATCCATCGGGTGATGAAACGCGATGGTGTGAGTCGCGAAGAAGTGCTGCGTCGCATGGCCAACCAGATCGACGAATCACTCAAAATGAAGCTCTGCGATTTTGTGATCGTGAACGACGATCGCCGCCTGGTAATCCCCCAGGTACTTTCCCTGCATCAGCAACTTCTTGATAGTTTGAAATAACTGTATCATTGTTATGTTTTCCCTTCGTTGGTTGCTTTCTGACCCGGCACCGCAAATTTCACGCGATCGAGGTCGCGCACAGCCGGACCGGTAAGCACTTTTCCATTTATATTGAAACGCGAACCGTGACAGGGACAGTCCCAGGTCTTCTCGGCCCGGTTCCAGGCAATGGTGCAGTTGATATGCGAGCAATTGCTGCTGATGGCATGCAGTACACCACCCTGGTCCTTGTACATGGCATAGGTATCGCCTTCGTATTTCACGATTCTGGCTTCGTCGTTATTAAGTTCCACCAGCGACGCGATTTTATCTACCGACAGTTTGTCGGCAATAAAACTCGACACCACATTGGCGCCATGCTCCACAAATTTTGCCGCTCCGGCCACCGGCTTCACGCGCGCGGGATTGAAT
>DATCJQ010000249.1:0-2082 GCA_036562745.1 Flavihumibacter sp. | reverse complement strand
ATCTATCAGATGACGCTTACCCAACTGGAGTACATTATTGCAGTGGACGACCACCGGCATTTTGCCTCGGCGGCCGCTCATTGTTTTGTTACCCAGCCCACGCTGAGCATGCAGATTCAGAAGCTGGAAGAGGAGTTGGATATGAAACTCTTTGACCGTAGTCGCCAGCCGGTTGAGCCCACCCCCATCGGGAAAGTGGTGCTTCAACACGCACGTCGTATCATGAGTGAGGTGAAAATGCTGGAGGATGTAATCCGGGAGGAACAGGGGCTGATCCAGGGCGAACTGAGACTGGGGATCATTCCCACCCTGGCTCCATACCTCTTGCCGCTTTTCCTGCCGCCCTTTCTCGAGAAGTATCCCGACCTGCAACTGAAAGTGAAGGAATTTACGACCGACCGGCTGGTGGAGGCATTGTTAAAGGGGCAGCTGGATATGGCCCTGGTGGTAACGCCGCTCGACAATAAAAGACTGGAAGAGTATCCCTTGTTTTACGAGGAGATGCTGGCCTATGTGTCGAAGAAAAATGCGGCTTACAAAAAGAACTATGTGCTGGCCAATGATATCGACGTGAATGAACTTTGGTTGCTGGAAGAGGGACATTGCTTCCGCGATCAGATGCTGAACCTTTGCGAACTGCAGCAGGCGCATAAGGATCTTTCGCTTTTCGGATACGAAGCCGGCAGTTTGGAAACACTCAAGAAAATGGTGGAAACCAATCGCGGCATTACCATCCTGCCCGAAATGGCCACTTTTGATCTGTCGGCTGCCCAGATGCGCATGATACGCCATTTCCGAGCCCCCGCACCCATGCGCGAGGTAAGCCTGATTACCAGCAAAACCTTCGTGAAGCATAAGCTCTTGCAGGCGGTGAAACGCGTGATACTGGCCCATCTGCCCGAAAAAATCAGGAAGAATAAGCCGAAGAATATCATCCCCGTAGGGGAATATTAATTACAGTTGTTTTACTCTGGATTGTTTTGACCAGGCTGATTTTGTTCCTGCTCAGGGTTTTCCGGTTCCTCATCCATGGTCTCCTCCAGTTCGTCTTCTTCGCGACCACGGCGCACCTTAACAATCGGCTGTTCAGAGCTGCCTGTAACGGTCATGGGTATCCCAATAATGCCGAGCGGAGGCAGACCCAGGCGGAAGCGCAGATTCAGTTTGCCATCCAGCGATACCTGTCCCTCCACCCTCGGGCGGAAACCAAAGATTCGCATGCGGGTGCGTTCAATGGTGATCAGGTTATTCCGGATGCTGGATTTAATCACCACCGCTTTCAGATTGGGGTTGTTGATGCTGTCCTTTCCGGTGGCCTTGCTCACGGCACTGAATAATTTGAGTCCCTTTACCTGCACCTGCTCCAACACGATTTTACCCTTGCCGCTGATCGAAGGATAAACCGGTTTCATCAGTTCGTTCAGCCTGCCGTTCAGTACATAGTCGGCGGAAACCAGTCCCCTTGTATAAGCTGCTGCCGGCGCCATCTCCCTGAATATGGCCAGTTCCTGGTAGGCTTTCTGCACATCGAAGGAATCGGCTTTGGCGGTAAGTGCAAATTGAGCAGATCGCAGCGATTCCGGCTTATAATCAGCCGTAAGGGCCAATGCAGCACCCGCCAGCTCTGCAGTAGTTTCAGTCAGTTGGAGCGCCCCGTTTTTTATAGTGAGTTGTCCCTGCAGACGGTGCAATACGGATTCGCCATATTGAACGGTATCGAATCGGGCACGAAACTTCAGGTCGAGATCAGTCGGTAACAATACCACACCCTCGGAACTATTGCTGCTGTCGGCACCATTCTCCGGGCCGGAACTTTCAAAAGCCATGAAATCGTCCACCACCAATTTCTTTCCCTCCATCGACAGCTCACCAACCAGGTTCGATTGTCCCATTATATAACCAATCAGTTGCTGAAGATTTCCGTTCAGGAAAAATGAATGGCCCTTATAAACCAGTTCGGCATTCTTCATCCACAGGTTTTCGCGCTGGAATTCCAGTCGGGCTTTGGGCAGATAAAAAGGCGCGGGATATTCTTTGGCCTTTAATAACAGGCCGGCCGCTTCGATATAGCCGGCGTTATAA
>DATCJQ010000227.1:0-3388 GCA_036562745.1 Flavihumibacter sp. | reverse complement strand
AAATGGCAATAAAAAACCGGTCCTGCAAGAGAACCGGTTTCCGTTATTTTAATCCTTAATCGTTTATTTTCATCGGATAGCGGAACACTCCCTCATAACCCGGATACATACCATCCAGTGTTACAGAGTTACCCGCTTTTTCCATTTCGGACCGGAACTGATCGATATTGGTCACTTCCTTGCCGTTTACTTTCAGAATTACAAATCCGGCTTCCATACGGGTTTTGCTGAAGGCACCGGTTTCGGAAATATTTTTCACGATCACGCCTCCGCGGACTCCCATCTCCTTGGCAAGCTTGGCATCGAGGTTGCCGAATGTGGCACCCAGTTTATCGAGCACGCTTACCCGAACGATTTCGGTTGTACCGCTGCTGTTACGGAGCACCACTTCGCTGGTCATCTCCTTACCGTCGCGGCGATAACCGATTTTTACTTTATCACCCGGGCGATAGGTGGCAATCTGTCCCACCATTTCAGCGCCGGAAGACACGGGAACATTGTTGATCTTGGTGATGATATCTCCTTTTTTAATGCCTGCTGCAGCGGCGGCACCATCCTTGGTAACATCCAGCACATATACCCCCTCACCAGATACAATGCCCTCCTGTTTTTTCACTTCTTCGCTCAGGTTGTCAGGAGCGTAGTTGATACCCAGGTAAGCGCGTTGAACGGTACCGAATTTCATCAGGTCGGCTACGATTTTCTTCACCATGTTTACGGGGATTGTAAAGGAATATCCCGCATAAGAGCCGGTGGGAGAGGCAATCGCAGAGTTGATTCCGATCAGGTGACCGGAAGTATTAACCAGCGGACCACCACTGTTGCCCGGGTTTACAGCCGCATCGGTTTGGATGAAGGATTCTATCGGCGTGGCGCTTTGCCGGCGGTTGATTTCCAGCGTACGGCTCTTTGCACTTACGATCCCGGCAGTAACGGTTGTTTGCAGGTTAAGCGGATAACCGATGGCCAGCACCCACTGTCCCACTTTCACTTCATCAGAGTTGCCGTAAAGGAGAAAGGGCAGTTTCTCCGCGTCAATTTTAATTACCGCCAGATCACTGCTCGGATCAGCGCCGATCAGTTTGGCTTTGTAAGTCTTTTTATCGCTCATGGTCACCGTGATTTCATCGGCGCCATCAATTACGTGGTTGTTGGTCACGATATACCCATCATCGCTGATGATGGCTCCCGAACCGGAAGCCATCTGAGGCATGCTTCTCGGCGTCATCCCCTCATCCCAGTCGAAACCGAAAAGATCGAAGAGCGGACTTCTTCTGGGTAAATTATTGGACGCTGTACGATTTGCCTTGGTTTTGATATGCACGGTAGCGGGAATAGCTGCCGCGGCGGCCTGGCTGAAATCGTTGGGCGCATTATTATTCATTCCGTCAAAAAATCCGGCATAGTTAGACGGAACATAATTGCTGTCGGAAGCATTATAAATAACTTTTTCACCGCCTACAAACTTGTTATAGGCCCACATAGTTCCTACCGATGTAATCGCGCTGATCAGAATAACGGGCACAATTTGCTGTAGTTTCATATGTTTCTTCTTGTTTTTTAGGGGTTGATTATTCAAAGCACATGCCTAATACCTACAAATTAACGATCCCGACAAGTTTTCAGTTGCACGGGATTTCAGTTTAACACAAGTTTTACTAAGGTTTTCGTACTTGGCAGTCTGCCCTGAAAAATTCGGCCCTATAAAGTTACCAAAAATGTCATAGTGTCAACCTTGTCGGCATAATCGCACCAGCGGGGCGACTGAGCCTGGCCAAAAGGCAGGAAACCATGACCCACCACGCACTGGACGCTTTCGTTGGAAATCAATTCTTCCTTCACAAGAGCCGGATCGTCGTAAAAGCTATAGTTGATCTGGCTGATCGGAGAGAAAATCGACTCGTTTTCCACAAGTAGAACGGAGCCATTGGTCATGTAGTATTGGTTGTTCAATAAAAGAATGGCCAGCTGGTAGTCGTAGTTGTTCTTGTATTTGGCATGATCAAAGAAATGCCGGTATTTTTTCATGGCATCCAGAATGGGCTCGAACTGCTGATCACGCGGAACATAGAGCTTGGTAACATTCCGGCAGCCGAGTCCAAAGTAGAGGTGGGTGTCGTCTGCCAGGGCTTCCAGTTCCTCAGCAGTTTCGGTTCCGTCCAGAACCGCTACAGAACTGCGGTTCCTCCGGATTATATGGGGGTATTTGCTGAAATAATAGTCGAAATAGCGGGCGCTGTTGTCGGAGCCCGTGGCGATATAGGCATCACATCCCCTGAGCAATTCAGACGTTTCGGTGTGCCTGGCCAGGGCCGGATTCCATTCCTTCAGTTTATCAAGCAGAAAGGGGAAGAGAATATTGTCTTTGGATGAAAGTTTGACCCGGGAACGGTGTCCGCTCAGGAAAACACAGAGCCAGTCGTGAAATCCGACCAGGGGAATATTTCCTGCCATCACGATGCCCACGGTTTTGGGTTCGCTGGGGTCGGCAATTTGATAGGTGGCGCTCATTTCTTCCAGAACCGGTGCGGTGAGGTACTGCCGGGCAATATTGGTGGATGCCAGGTCGATAAACTCGTCCGTGAACCATGCATTCGCCACGTTGGCGCGGGCCTTGGCCGCCTGCCAGTCGGCTGGATTTGCCAATATATAATCGCCTAACTGAACCAATAACTGAATCCGGTGTTGTAAATTCAACATGTACCTATAAATTTGCGGCAAAGGTAACTCTAATTGAACCCATATTAAACTAATAACAATGGCTATCAAAATAACGGAAGAATGTATAAACTGTGGTGCATGTGAGCCCGAGTGTCCGAATAACGCGATCTACGAAGGCGGTGTGGAATGGGCTTTGAGCGATGGCACTTCAGTGAAGGGAAGTTTTACGCTGATGGATGGAACCGTGCTGGATGCTGATCAGCGTAATGCGCCCATAAGTGTGGATACTTACTATATCGTGCCCAATAAATGTACCGAATGCCAGGGCTTCCATGAAGAACCCCAGTGTGCGGCTGTTTGTCCGGTGGATTGCTGCGTACCCGATGAAATGTACCAGGAAACCGTGGATGAACTGATGGCCAAAAAAGATAGGCTGCACGTATAAAAATAATTGTCTATTTCACTGTAATTTTCGAACTTACAGGAATAAATCGTTTACTAGTAGCTTCGGCTACTTTTAATAGGCGGGTGATATTTCCCGCTAGGTAACGGGTGAAGGAACCAATCCTTCACCTTTTTCTTAACGCACAACCCAAGGTTGAATGAAGGACAGACCCGTAATTGCATTTGTAACAGGCGGCTATTCCGGAGAAGCCGCGATTTCCTACAAAAGCGCTCTGACGATTGAAAAAAATCTCAATTCCGAAAAATTTGAAGTGTTTAAAAT
>DATCJQ010000226.1:0-4424 GCA_036562745.1 Flavihumibacter sp. | reverse complement strand
GCGCCACACTGATATTTACGGGCAGGCTGGTGGCTTCACAACCGATATCATTGGTCACCTTGAGCCGGGCTTCAAAATTGCCTTTCTGATTATAGACATGCGTGGGTGAGGGATCGGTGGAACTGTTGCCATCACCAAAATCCCAGGTATAGCTCAGGGTACCCGGACCGGTACTCGCATTTGTAAAATTCACCGGATCGCTTTCCTTACAAACTGTGGGATTGGTAGCAGTAAATTCAGCCTTCAGCTCAGCGGCAATATCAATCAGCGCGGGTTTCTCCAGGGTGCGGAAGCAACCGTGACTATTGGTAACCGTCAGACTCACCGAGGCTTTCTGCAGGTTCAGATAGGTATGTGACACCGTTTGCAGATTCCCCCCCTGACTGGTTCCGCCATCGCCAAAATCCCAGAAATAATTGGTGATGCTGCCATCGCCGGCCGTTGAAGTACTGGTAAGTTCCACTTCGAGGGGTGCACATCCCTTTATAATATTGGTCAAAAAACTTACCTCCGGCTTTTTATACACCGTCACCTGCAGGGTCTTGGTGGAACTAACATTTCCGTCCTTTGCTGTAAGGGTTACGGTATACACCTGTTCATCATAATAGGTGGCACCGGGATTTCGTAAGGTGGAACTGTTCCCATTTCCGAAGGTCCAGGTAAAAGTGGTGTTGGCCGTGGTACCTGTGGAAGTATTGGTAAAGCTAACCGCGTGAGGGGCGCATCCCCCGGGTTTATCGATGGTAAAATCGGCCTTCAGCTGACTCCAGACCGGAGCAGCCAGCAGCATCATAAAAACCGTTAACAGTGCGCGAATAACAAGATAAGGCTTACAGAAATCCATGGTTCTAGGGTGCTGCAATATACCCCGAACCCCCAGAAACGGCAACCGACACATAGGATATTTTTTCATTATTTTGCTCAATGGACTATTTCAGGCGCTTAGCGGAATTATTGAAGATTGAATGGAAGGAAGACAAGGAAAGTTTTGACCGGCTCACCCACAACAGTTCCGTCCAGGAACGCAGGGCCAATGGCTACAGCTGGTACCCCGTGGCCATCCGCGATCAGGAACTCGGTAAAGGCGATTATCTCACCGTACAGTTTGAACGGACCACCCACACCGATATCGTGCATTTTTTCCGGTTTGGCGTGGCTGCCACCCTGTTCTCCCAACATGCGCCCAGGGAGAACCGGCTCGAGGGCATCGTGACCCATGTTTCGGGCAACACACTGAAAATCAATTTCCGGGTGGATGAACTTCCCGAGTGGACCGATGATGGTAAGCTTGGCATCGACCTTGCTTTCGACGATAACAGCTATGAAGAGATGCGCAAGGCCCTCCAACTGGCGGATGCGCTTCAGGATAAGCGGGAGGAAGGGGAACTGATCCGCATCCTCACGGGCCGGCAGGCTCCGGAATGGAAAGGCGAGGCTCCGGCAATGGCGATCCCCGGCCTCAATCCGAGCCAACAGGCGGCCGTGCAGAATATCCTCCGGGCCACACATCTGGCAATAGTGCATGGCCCTCCGGGAACCGGTAAAACCACCACCCTGGTGAAAGCCATCCAGGCCATTTATCAGGAAGACGAACAACCGGTACTGGTGGTGGCTGCCAGCAATGCGGCCGTGGATCTGCTCAGCGAAAAGCTTTCCCTTGCGGGAATGGAAGTGCTCCGAATCGGCAATCCCGCGCGCGTGTCGGACACCCTGCAGCGACTCACCCTCGACGAGAAACTAAGCAATCATCCGCGAAACAAGGATATCAAACGGATGAAAAAGCAGGCCGACGAATATCGTTCCATGGCGCATAAATACAAGCGCAGTTTTGGCAAGGCGGAATGGGAACAACGAAAAGCCCTGTTTAAGGAGGCCCGCTCCATCATGCAGGAAGTGGATAATACCCTGCAGTACATGACCCGCGATATCATTGATCGCGCACAGGTGATAACGGCCACCCTGGTGGGCGCGGCTCATTATACGATTCAGCATCTCCGATATAAAACCGTGGTGATGGATGAAGCCACGCAAGCCCTGGAACCCGCAGCCTGGATCCCCATACTTAAAGGAAAAAAGTTGGTACTGGCCGGCGATCATCACCAGCTTTCGCCCACGGTAAAGAGCCAGGAAGCGGCGTCCGCCGGACTGTCGACCAGCCTCTTCGAAAAGCTCGTCAACCGCTACCCCGATTCGGTTTCCATGCTCACCGAGCAATACCGGATGAACGAGGCCATCATGGAATTTTCGAACAGCGAGTTTTATGATGGTCGACTGGTGGCCGCACCCGCAGTGCGGGTTCATGTTATATTCGGAAGCGATTCACCATTCCTGTTTATCGATACGGCAGGTTGCGGTTTCGAGGAAAAGCAGGTGGGAACGAGCACCTGCAATCCCGAAGAAGCCGCTTTTCTCATCAAACAACTGGGTGCTTATGGCGAAGAAATTCTCCGGCAGACATCAGCATCCGACACAAATAGCAGAATAGAAAATCTAAGTCTGGGCATTATCGCTCCCTATAAAGAGCAGGTGGAGGCGCTCAAATCGGCTATGGAGAACGCGGAACTTCCGTTCCATCCGCAGCAAATCTCCATTAACACCGTCGATAGTTTCCAGGGACAGGAAAGGGATATCATCTATATCAGCCTCACGCGTTCCAATATCGATAATCGGATTGGTTTTCTCTCGGAAATCCGGCGGATGAACGTGGCCATGACCCGGGCGCGAAAAAAACTGGTGGTGATTGGCGATAGCAGCACCCTGGCCCAACATGGATTCTACGCGCGGTTGATTGAACTGGCCGAAAAAAAAGGCGCTTACAGAAGCGCCTGGGAATGGATTTAATATGTTAAATCTTTATTGCTGACTGAACACTTTCTTCAGCAGCTCGGTTACCCTTGCAGCCGGATCCTGGCGGATCTTCTGCTCTTCAATGGCCACCTCGTGGAAAATGCCGGCAATGGCTTTTTCGGTTACATAGGCTGTGAGATCGGTATTAACCGGTGTCTTCGCCACTTTGTTATACGCTGAGAATACGTCGTTCCAATATTTGGTGGCGTCCACTTTTTTCAGGGAAGCTTCGATAACCGGACGAAAAGCCGCAGTCAGCTGCGCATTGGTTTTCTCCTTGAAATAATTGGTAGCTGCATTGTCGCCGCCTTTCAGTATGCCCACGGCATCGGTAATGGTCATTTGTTTGATGGCATCGGTAAAAATGGGCAGGGCAGATTTGGCTGCTTCCTCCGCACCACGGTTCATGGATTGGATAGCTTTATCAACCACAGAACCCAATCCGAGACTACGCAGGGTGGATTCCACTTTCTGGGCTTCGGGGGGCATCAGAATTTTCAGCGCCGCATTGGAGAAGAAACCATTCACGGCCGACAGACGATTGGTACTGTTTTGCGCACCAATGGTCAGCGCCTCCCGCAAACCTGCAGCGATCTGTGCGGTGCTGTTGGAAGAGGTGGAAGTCGGCAATCCTCCTAAAATCTGCTGGGTTGATTCACAGCCGGTAGAGAAAAAGAACACGGCCAGACTCCCCAATAATACTTTTTTCATTGTGTAGGATTTATCAAAGCACAAAGCTAAGCAAGATCGCGCTAAGTAGGGCCGTCAATGTATTGAGGGCATTGACCTGGTCGTTATTCAGCCAGCCTCTCCGCTGCCACCGCGCACCGATCAATGAATCGGCCAGGTTGCCTGCGGTGCCGGCAATAACGAGCATTCCCGCGCCTGTCAGATTACCCGTCATAGCGCCAAAAAATCCGCCCATAATCATGCTGCCGATGAGGCCAAACACTGTCCCCTCAAGGCTTACGGCACCATCTGCGCCACGGGTATCGGGTTTAAAACTGAGGATATTGAAGAAACGTTTGCCATAGAGCGTCCCCAACTCCGATGACAGGGTATCAGTGGCGGCACTGGTCAGCGCAGCGGCGGCCAGCAACAAAAAGAATTCGGCTTTTTCAGGCATGAATATGGCTGCGAGCGCCATCAGGGCAGCTAATCCGCCATTTGCCCAAACCTGGCTGGCGCGACGATCGGCTTTTTGAGTGTGCCTATGATTGTGCAGCGCGGGCACCAAGGTATCGGGATGCCCCTCCGCCGCCCCGGATCGCTTCCGCACCCCCCGGGCCCATCTCGTGGCGCCTGCCCCCAAACCAAAGAAGATGGCCAGGAGTCCGATACCCGTCCAGCCGGTGCCCAGCCAGAGCAGCGATGCGATAAATGCCCCCGACATGGCAGCGGGCGCAGTGAGCATGCGCAACCAAACCGTTCCGCCAGCCAGCAGAAAGATAAGCAAAAGCACCAGCGGCCAGTATGGAGGCATAGGCAATGATTAAAGAATTTTTTTCCAGAGCTCCAGCCAGTCGAGCATGCGACTCGTATAACCATACTCGTTATCGAACCAGGCTATCAGTTTC
>DATCJQ010000216.1:0-4641 GCA_036562745.1 Flavihumibacter sp. | reverse complement strand
GGCTTCCTTATCCGTAACACTGCGTGTGCGGTTCCGTTCCAGCGCGATGGGAACGGTCAGGAAAAACAGTGATTTCTTTTGTTGATAAACCAGTCCGGGTTCAACGGAAACTACATATCCCGGACGACGAAATCCGTCGCTGCCTCCGAGGATATCTTTAACCGGGATACCTTCCAGACGGCCACCAAGGCTGCCTGATAGGCCTTTCATGGTGCCGATGAAATTATACTGGAACCCGATGCGGGCCATGTACTGATCGGCCACACTCATGATAGATTCATTCGCCAGAACCGGATTCAATGTTTCGCGATAGGTACGGGTACCATTTACTTCACGGGGATTGGAGAGATAATAGAAGTTACCGTACAATCCGGCGAGCGGAGAGAAATTGTAGAAGGTGTTGGCTTCCACTGCGATACCGGTACCACCATCACCGAGTTGGATCGACTGGTCAACAGGACGCAGTTCGGCACTGCCATTGGGACCAACATTCTGGAAATAGTCTTTGTAATCGTAATCGCCGGTAGGCAGTTTCAATCCGGCACCCAGCTGGATATTTCCTTTTTTGTGTTTGGCAGGATCAATCATCCAGCGATAGGCCATAATTCGCATATCGCCAATACCGAAGGAACGGGAATTATGTCTCTCTGTTCTTCCATGTTCGTATAGGGATGACCGTTTGTTGATGCCAATCGGCAATCCAACGGCCAGCGACCAACGGGTATTTAATTGTTTGGAAACAGACAGGTCGAGCAGGTGTTGCCAGTTGATTACTTCCGTTTTCTCCTTGAGTCTTTCCTTTTGTTCTTCTCTTCCCTTGAAATGACGGAAAGACTTGAAATATCGATATCCCATATTGAATTGCCAGGAGCCGGCTTCAATTTGCTGGCCATTTGCATTGCAGCTGGAGCCACCCCCGCGGATGGCAACACAGCCTTGAGAATATGCATTTGATACCCCAAGTAAGCAGACAATTGACAGGGCCGAAATTTGTTTAAGCATGATTTTGGTTTTATGGTTAATGTTTAGTTTTTGGTTTTACGCATGGTTATCCGGCTCACAACCAGTTGTCCTACTCTTCTTCCTGATTCCAGTCCCAGCTCGTTATCGAAGCGGTAGTGGATTCCGCCGTACATCCGGCTGAGAGCGGCTTCCTCAGAAGCCTGTCGGAAAGATTTGATCTCCCGGTTCGGAATGCCAAATTCAAGCAGGGATGTGTCGGTGAATGCGAGATTATCACCGAATATGCTCGACATCGCTTCGGCCGCGGCAGATGAAGCGGTGGCATGTCCACTCGGGAAAGAGGGGAATGGCGGTGTTTGGATATAAGGTCGCCATTCAGGATCCACCAGCAGGTTGATGGCAGTTTCAGGGCGGACATAGTTGAATATATATTTCCCTTCCCAGCAACTGATGAATGCATCGAAAAGCGCGATGGCGGTGAGCGTGTAACCACTGACCGTGGTATTGAAATCTGCACCCGCAGCTTTGGCACCAATGCCCACGATATTCATCCAGTGACCCGGAGGTGAAAACTTTTTGGTTGCAAACATCACGTGTCCGGCGACGTTCATCTTGAAAGGATTATCGTCCCAGAAATCGGCTATATGTTTCTGTTCTTCAGTAAGGCTATCGCCCACCATTTTCACTTCCATCATGTCTTTGTAGAAGGCGCTGTTTTTGTTTTTGGGATCATAAACCGGCGGATTTTTTGCACGGCATTCGCTGGCGCTGTCGAGCACCAGGGTTCGGATCTCCATCCAGTGCGGTTCCACTGCCTGTGCATACATAGGCGGAGTGGGTACCCAGCGGCCGGGCTCTTCCGTTACGGTATAGCGACTTGCTGAGCGGGTTTCGGCATAGTTATCCTTTTTCGCCCAGTTCATGATTGCTGCTACGACCGTATCGGAATAGGCGATACTGCCCTTGATTTTGGCGGAAGGCAGTCCGGCACTGTCGGCGATATGGAGCAGATGATCGTAATGGCTCATCATGCTCCCTTCGGGAAAGGTTACGGCATTCCCCACCTTGGTAAAGGCCAGCATAGCTGCCAGCGGGAAATCAATCACGCTGGTATCCGCTGGTACCGGAAGCGGGGGCAAATGTTTGATTTGTCCCGCGAGACTCAGATAGTTCCCGGTATCGCCCGCCGCAATCACTTCATACGCGGCAATATTGGCATAAACGTAATTGCGCGTCGCAATCATGGGCGGGAAATTGTTTTCCAGAACAACATCATTCAGCTTTTTTACTGTTATGCTATAGAGTAGGGGGTCGTGCAATACGGCAGCATAGTCCTTGTTTGACTGACATGCCGTGGTGAAAAGGGTAGCTGCTAATCCAACGATTCCGCTGCATACAAACCAGTTGAGCCTTTTGAATCCAGTTATTATCATCGTTACAAACCGGGCTTTTTATTCAGCTGCCCCTGCTGTTCTTGTTATAGAGAATGGATTAGTGCATTATTCAGCGCCGCCTGTTCCTGCGCGCAATGCAGTATAATCCTCCGCAGATTCGTTCATCATCGTTTTTGGGCTGTGAAAAAACGGTATTGCTGTTAAGGGTTAGGGTCAACAGCAGAGATGCAGAACAGCATGGTGTTCTGCCGGCAATAAGCAATCAGCCTTCTTTGGTATTAGTTGGTACAGTAAGCCGGATACACAGAGTGTGTCAGGAATGGAGCACTGCCGGTCCCGTCAGGTTAGGTTGCTAATAGGAAAAGAAGCGTAGAATTATACCGTCATAAAGCTGTCAGGCGGCTGTTCCTGGGGATTTTGAAATGACCCTCCCTCTTTAACGAGGTAAAGATTGAAGGTCGATGATACCAGGCGAGCAACCGGTTCGATGCCTATGACTTCATCGAAAAAGGTATAGTCTGATACCATATTCTTGAGCGCAAGCATGGGCTTGGCCGGAGATTGTTTGCCGTTTGAATTCGTGTGCTGCAGATCATTCACCAACTGGAAAAACAGGTCTCGGGCGTTGGTGAGCTGGGTGGCTTTGGCATTCGGAATACAACGAACCTCGAGAGAATCATTGTAAATCCGGCGTTCCACATATTGATAGGTGTGCCCCCCAATGGAAATGCTACCGGTAACTTTTTCAAATGTGGAAGAGTTGGTGTAATATGGCAGCTGGTCGATCGGAACCTTGAGGGTAATCAGCTCGGATTCATCATATTGCTGTTCATCCAATTGCTGATAGAGTGCATGATAAGTATGTTGTTCCAGCCATGAAAAAACTGCCCGATACCCTAAGACATTGAACAGGAGTATCCCCATAAGCGATATGGCAGCTAGTTTTTTCACTAACCTAAGATAGTAAAATTTACACTCATATTAAATTTTCATGAAGTGTGAGAAAATTGTCGCGGAATGCAAATTCAGGATTGAAACTAACAGATGTTCGTAATTGATATTGGCTTTGTACCTTTGGCAAACTATTGAAAATGCTTGATTTATGGGATATGTACAACAGAACAAGATCCGGTTGGTAACGGCGGCTTCATTATTCGACGGCCACGATGCGGCCATCAATATAATGCGTCGCATCCTGCAGGCGAAAGGAGCAGAGATCATTCACCTCGGGCATAACCGATCCGTACACGAAATCGTGGAGGCGGCTATCGAAGAGGACGTACAGGGTATTGCCATCACCAGTTACCAGGGCGGACATGTGGAGTTCTTCAAATACATGAAGGACCTGCTCGATCAAAATGGTTGTGGACATATCCGCATTTTTGGGGGCGGCGGGGGAACCATTCTTCCCGATGAAATCCGCACCCTGCATCAATATGGCATAACGCGGATTTATTCGCCGGATGATGGCCGTACAATGGGACTGGAAGGCATGATTGAGGACCTGATCCGTCAGTGCGATTTCCCCCTGAATGAAAAAATTGCTCCGAAGCAGCCCACCCCTCTTGGTGAGGCCAAAGATATTCGTGCGATTGCACGCGAAATAACCCTGGCCGAACAGGCAGACCGGAACGGTGCAGAACCTGTTACCGTCAAGGGAACCGGTCGGCCGGTAATTGGAATAACCGGTACCGGCGGTGCAGGTAAGTCCTCCGTAACAGATGAACTGGTGCGTCGTTTCCTGCATCAGTACGAAGACAAAACGATTGCGGTAATCTCCGTAGATCCCTCCAAGAAGAAAACAGGTGGTGCATTGCTGGGAGACCGTATCCGCATGAACAGTATTTCTTCGCCCCGTGCTTATATGCGATCGCTTGCCACGCGCGATGATAATGTGGCACTCAGCGCCCATGTGAATGATGCAGTGGCCGTTTGCCAGCAGGCCGGTTATGATCTGATCATTCTGGAAAGCGCCGGAGTGGGTCAGTCTGATGCTTCCATCCTCGATTATTGTGACGTGAGCCTCTATGTGATGACGCCCGAGTACGGAGCGGCATCTCAGCTGGAAAAAATCAATATGCTGGATTATGCCGACCTCATTGCGATCAACAAATTTGATAAAAACGGCGCACAGGATGCGCTGATGGAAGTGCGCAAACAATATAAACGCAATCATCTGCTCTTTACGGCAAAGGACGAAGAGCTGCCTGTGGTGGGAACCATCGCATCACAATTCAATGATAGCGGAGTGAATGAACTGTTCCGTAAGCTCATGGAAACGGTG
>DATCJQ010000213.1:0-2503 GCA_036562745.1 Flavihumibacter sp. | reverse complement strand
CCATCTCAAATGGACTGTGCGGGCCCGGGTTATTTTTGTTCCATGGACCGGTTTTGTCGTAGGACATGATATTGATGAAATCATAGAGCCGGATGGTTTCATCGGGAATCTGGTCGCCATTCCAACTGGCCAGGGCAGCGGATATCTGTTTTCCTGCGCCTTTGATGGCTGTGGCGAGTTCCGCAACAAATCCCGGATAGTGTTCGGTAATCAACTCGTTTTCGATATCCACATCCACACCGTCAAATCCATTTACAACGGTAAAATTCCTGAGCGATTCGATGAAAGCGGCCCGGTTATCGGGTTGAATCAGCGTGGCCAGATGAGCCGGTCCATTGCCCCCTCCAAAAGAAAGATAAACCCGTACTCCTTTTGCCTGTACTGATCTTATGAAGTCGGCCAGTCCGGGGTATTCCATGAATTGTCCATCCGGATTGGGATTGATAAAGGCGAGATTCAGATCTGTCAGATAAGGGAGCTGGGCTTCAATATCCCTGAGGTTCCAGCTGCCCTGACTATGATAGTAACCAAGCACTCGTAGCTGCGGTTCCGTCTTTGGCGCCGAGTCAGCTGAGGGGGTGCTTTTACATCCGATCAGCAAGAGCAGGATAAGTGCTGTGAGTAAGCGGGAGAATGGCATGGTATCAGGTTTATAACGGAATTTAAAGAATAAAATTCATTAGAAGAAATGCTAATATATTTGATGCGCTTAGCTATTTGCGTTATGAACGGATCGGGTCGTTTACATTTGGGTGCTAGCTTCGCGTCGTCAAAACTGAGTTATGCAGGTAGCAATTATTGGAGCCGGAATCGGCGGGTTGACCACAGCCCTGGCATTGCAGAAGGCCGGCGTGGAGACCATAGTGTATGAAGCTGCCCCGGAAATCAGACCGGTGGGGGCGGGGATTGTTATCGCCGTAAATGCCTTGCAGGTTTATCGCAAACTGGGCATAGAAAAGACGGTTTGTGAGAAGGGGAACCGGGTAGACCACATGATCATTGCCAAAGCCGATTTCAGTCCTTTATCACGGGTACCCCTAACCGAATTTGTGGAACAGTTCGGGGTGCAGAACCATGCCATCCACCGGGCAGAACTGCATCGAATTCTGGTGGATGCCCTGGGTGAGGAACGGGTGTTGCTTAACAAGCGACTGAAGAGCATTGCTAAGTCGGGCAATGGGTATGCCCTGCAGTTTGAGGATGACAGCCTGGTGGAAGCCGATTATGTGATTGGTGCCGATGGAATCCGTTCGGCGGTAAGGCAGCAGTTGTTCCGGGAGAATAGTTACCGCGATGCAGGCCAGACCTGCTGGCGGGGTGTGTTGGAATTTGATCTGCCGGAACAGCATCAGCATGAGGCGCTCGAAGCCTGGGCAAAGAGTAAGCGTTTCGGTTTTGTTCAGGTTCGTCCCGGTTCCGTTTACTGGTACCTGGTAATCAATAAATCGATGGAGAAGGAGGGTGCGCCGCTGGTGGAATACCTCGGGGGCTTTCATCCCCTTGCAACCGCAATGGTGGAAAAAACGCCGGAGGAGAATATCATTAAAGGCCCGTTGATGGATTTGCAGCCCCTGCAGGAATGGAGCAAGCCGAGGGTTTGTCTGGTGGGGGATGCAGCCCATGCCACCACGCCCAACCTGGGACAGGGAGCCTGCCAGGCTATTGAGGATGCTTATGTGCTGGGTGCTTTGACGGAAAAATACAGTCTGGATGAAGCTTTTGAAATCTATCCTAAGATCCGGAGGGCAAAAGCGCATGCCATCGTGCGCCGTAGCTGGACGCTCGGGGTAGTGTCGCAGGTTTCCAATCCGGTTTATATCTGGCTTCGCGATATCCTGTTCAAATACCTGACCCCCAAATCAGCCCTGACCCGTCAGCTGCGTCAGTTGTTCACACTCGATGAATTTTAGTGATGCCTACCAGGTTGCCAGCATATGCCTTAGTTTCATTTTAAAGAGGGTGAGATAATAGCCCTCAATACTGCGAAGTCGGTTTTTGAGTCGAAGCCCCGTCCATGCACCCGGGGGAGCAGCTTTCGAGAGAATTCCTTCCTTCACCGCGGACGGCAGGGTGAAGCGCTTGAGCACCTTAGGCAGGTCGGCCGGTCGGGTGGCATCGAATCGGTTTACCAGGTTTTCTCCATGGATTATGGAGAACCAGAGCGGGCGATTGTAAATCCGTCTGACCCGGGCGATTTTTTTCCAGGATGCGTGCGACTGGAACCAAACGGATCGTAATCGCTCCGTATTCCTTTCAATCAGCGATATAAAGGGGTTGTTGAGTTGGCGCTTTTGTCCGACTAGTGCTTTATCACCCTGCAGTGAAAGCACGTAGCCGTCTACAATATCTATCGCTTCAAAATCCTGGGAATCGAATTGCCGCTGCACCTGGTCAACATAGTCCATGCTGATGGAATCATCATTATCCAGTCGGGAAGTGATGATGTATTCAGCGGGGGATTCATTTATCCTCTTCAGAATGCCCGGTTGGAATTGATCCATGG
>DATCJQ010000207.1:0-2786 GCA_036562745.1 Flavihumibacter sp. | reverse complement strand
TTCACCCGTTGGCCTCCAACCGTTCACCTTTTGGGCGGCGGTGGGTACCCGACGGGTGTGCAAAGGTAGGGCTTCGCGCCATTCGTACCAACAGACCGGGAAAATTTATTCTAAACTGCTGATTATTACGCGTTATTTACTTTCCGATCTCTGAAGAACAGTATAAAATATACCAGTACCGCAGCGGCAATACCGGCCGGGATCAACCATACCGCCTGCCAGTCGTGCCCATCGCCCACCACATAGGCATCGGCCACCAGGCCGGAGAACCAGGTTCCGATAACCATGCCCAAACCATAGGTCGCAAATGTGAAGAGTCCCTGTGCGGCATTTTTGTTTTTCTCACCGGCTTTTTTCTCAGAGTACATATATCCGGTTACAAAGAAGAAATCATAACATACTCCATGCAGAATGATACCCAGGTAAATCATCCATCCGTTCGGTTCTCCATAACCGTAAGCGAACAGTGTATAACGAATAATCCATGCCAGGATACCGATCAGCAGGATGTTTTTCACCCCGATCCGGTTAAAGAGGAAGGGAATTGCCAGGATGAAAATGCCCTCAGAAAACTGTCCCAGGATCATTTTCTGGGCCGGCTTATGCATACCGATTTCATTAAGGAAAGGGTTCGCAAATCCATAGTAGAATGCCAGCGGAATACAAACCAGGATCGCCGCAATAAAGAAAATTGAATAGGATCGATCTTTAAATATGCTGAGCGACTCCCGACTAAAGAGTGCCGTTGATTCGTTGGCTTCCCGTCCGCGGGGCGGTGTATTCGGCAATACAAAACTCAGCAATCCGAGTGCTACGGATACACCGGCCGCCAGGTAAAATGTCTCCGGCGTTTTTTCAATTTCCAGTGTACCCACCAGCAATCCGGCCACTATCCAGCCCAGTGTTCCGAATACGCGAATCCAGGGAAACTGGCGACCGGGATCAGTCATCTGCGCAAAGGCCACACTGTTACTCAGGGCAACGGTGGGCATATACACCAATGAATATGCAAGGATCACCCAGTAAAACCATTGGCTGTCGCCCACGCGGGTAGCCGCAACCAACAGCAAAGCGCCCACCAGGTGCAATACCCCCATGATCTTCTGCGCCGCAAAAAAGCGATCGGCAATTGTTCCCACTAAAAATGGCGAAATCATGGTAGCGAGCGCCAGCGCACTGAAAGCCTGACCGATATCCTGCCCCGTGGCAGCCAGGTTGGCTTCCATATAAGTTCCCATTGTTACATACCAGGCGCTCCAGATAAAATACTGGAGAAACATCATGAGGGCCAGCGAAATACCGGTCGATTTTTTCATATACGGGAGTGAAATTAATTCCGGCTCAATTTAGAGTTTGTAAGCCTGACGGGCAAACAATTTCCATCCTGATCTGTCTTTTTTCCAAACAGTCATTACCCCGATCCGAATATTGATCGACTCTCCTTTATTTGTAGCGTTTGAATCAAATATGAACCGAACCGTGGCATTATTGTCCGCCACCTGCACTTTCACATCTTCCATCTTCAGTGTAAGAAAATCGATGGGTCCGTTCATGATATCTTCTATGGCAGCCTTTTTATCGTCCAGCCTGCCGCCCGAATGCCCGTACCATAGGGCATCATGCAATACCTCCTTCAGCACGGCCTCCTTCTTTTCCACGATGGCATCATTCAGGCGGTCCAGCTGCTTAAGCACTGCTGCTTCTTCCTTCGACTGAGCCATCGCGCCGGCGGAAATTAAAAACACACTGCATACCAGAAGCATCCATTTTGCTCCAAACCAACGACTCTTCATATTCCTAAGTTTTCGCATATACATCAATGTTATTTTGCCACAGCAGACTGTTCTGCTTTTTCCAGGGTCTCCAATGGATCATATCCCTCCGGTGTTTTTTTCTGCCAGTACGATGCCAGTATGGACCCGGTAATATTTTGCAGAGGACCAAATACCGCCGCAGCCAGACCCACTGTTGCAATCTTGCCCATCTCCTTAGCAATGCCGGATGCCAGTCCCCCGTTTTGCATGCCCACTTCAATGGCTACGGTTCTGCAATCGCGTTCGTTAAGGCGACAGATGCGGCCAAACCAGTAACCGAGGAAATATCCCATTAAGTTATGAATCATTACCAGCAAAATCAAAAGCGGACCGATATTCAGCAAACTGTCCCGCCCGGCAGCAGTGATAACAACGATGATCAGCGCGATTCCCAACATGGACAGGATCGGCATGTATTCATCCAGCCATTTCGATCTGCCACGAAGCAGGCGGTTTACAATCAACCCCAAGCCGATCGGGAATAGGATCATTTTCGAGATATCCCACATCATATCGAGCACATTGATCTCAATAAATGCGCCAGCCAACAATTTCATCAGCAAAGGCGTGGTAAAGGGCGCGATCAGCGTACAGATGGAAGTGATTGTAATAGAAAGCGCCAGGTTGGCTTTGGCCAGATAAGACATTACGTTGGATGCGAGTCCGCTCGGCGAACATCCGATAAGAATAATACCGGCTGCTATTTCGGGACTAAAGCCACTCAGATTTGCAAGAGTAAAACCGAGACAGGGCATAATCAGGAATTGGCTTGCCAGGCCGACCACTACCCCCTTGGGCGTTTTTCCCACGGCGATAAAATCATTCACGCTCATGGAGGTACCCATCCCAAACATGATCAGCTGAATAAGCGGCGTAATCAGCGTTGTGAATTTGAAACCGTTGTACTCGACGAAGTATTGCGGATAATACATGGCGGCCGAGACCGCGGAAAAGATCATCAGCGTGTAGGTG
>DATCJQ010000183.1:0-2318 GCA_036562745.1 Flavihumibacter sp. | reverse complement strand
GCATGGGGGTGTAAAACTGGATGGCATCCGCATTTTCGAACTGATTAAATTCCGAACCCTTCAAAAGAGCCGATTGCAGTTTGGCTTTATAGGTGGCAGCCGGTAATAAAGGAGCTGCAGGAGAAAACACCAGCAAGTTCGGTTGCTCCCAGCGGAATCGTCCGGCTATGGCCGGCTCGAAGCGGATATACTCCGTCGAATCCCAGCGGTTGAGCAGGGAATCCGGCACAATGGGATGACTGAAACGGAACACCAGGTTCTGCAGTGGCTGAACCTCCTTTTCTGCATTGGTATATTCGAGTACCACGGCCTTCCGGTTACAGGCCAGCAGAATCGTAAGGAGACTAAGGATAAGGAGACTTAATCTTTTAAAACGCATAACAGGATGGAATTGTAATCAAATGTATCCACTAGTTCCGGATTTCAAAATATCGGAAACCAGTAAGTTTGTTAAAGCGATCCACAATTTGAGCAGTCTGAAACGCATACGAAAAATAGGAATGGGGATTATTCTGATGCTGGCCCTGGCCGTTGTACTGCATCTCCTGTTTCCCCTGCCGCCCCAACCGGACTGGTCCACCATTATCACCGACAACCAGGGCCATGTAGTGCATGCCTATCTGACGCGGGATGAAAAATGGCGGATGAAAACCGAGTTGAGCGAAATTTCTCCCCTGCTGCAGAAAGCCATCATCGAGAAGGAAGACCGTTATTTCTATTATCACCCGGGAGTGAACCCAGTGGCGGTGTTTCGGGCGGGCTGGAACAATGTTATCAAGGGGCGGCGCACCTCCGGGGCGTCGACTATCACGATGCAGGTGGCAAGGGCTTTGGAACCGGGATCACGAACCTGGCTGCACAAGATCCGCGAAGCATTCCGCGCCCTGCAACTCGAGTGGAAATACAGCAAAGAGGAGATCCTGCAGCTTTACCTGAACCTGCTGCCTTATGGCGGCAATATTGAGGGTGTAAAATCGGCTTCGGTGCTCTATTTCCGGAAGAACCCCGATCATCTCTCCCTGGCGGAGATCCTGGCGCTTTCGGTGATCCCCAACCGACCGAATTCACTGGTCATGGGAAAACATAATGATCGGATTGTGGAGGAAAGAAATAAATGGCTGGAGCGATTCCGCCGCGCGGGCGTATTCAGCGAAGCGGAAATCCGGGATGCCCTCGATGAGCCGCTGACAGCCCGGCGCCTGGCTGCTCCGCAGTTGATTCCGCATCTGAGCAACCGGTTAAAAAAAAGCGGATCGAACATCATTCATACGCATATTGATATCAATACCCAGATGAAGGCGGAAAAGCTGGCAGAGGATTATATCCGACCCCTGCGCTATCAGGGCATTCACCAGGCGGCAGTGATTGTGCTGGACAACCGGACCGGACAGGTTATCAGCTATTTGGGATCGGCCAATTTCCGCGATACCACAGATGGAGGGCAGGTGAACGGCGCTAAGGCGATCCGCCAACCCGGCAGTACATTAAAACCATTGGTCTATGGATTGGCCATCGACGGGGGGCTCCTTACTCCCAAAACCATACTGATGGATGTAGCAACTAACTATGATGGTTATGCGCCGGAGAACTTTGACAGGCAATTCAATGGTCCCGTTTCCATGGAATATGCGCTGGATCATTCCTTGAATATCCCCGCAGTGCGAACCCTGGCCCGCATTGGGAAAGATGCGCTGATCGAAGCGCTGGCGGGTATCGGCTTTGAGCAGATCCGGAGAGACCGGAAAAAACTTGGCCTCTCAATGGCGCTCGGGGGTTGCGGCACCAATCTGGAAGAAATGGTGGGACTCTACAGTTCCTTCGCGCGAGCGGGAGTTTATCGTGCCCCTTCCTTCCATGAGGCCGATACCAATAAGATCGCGAAGCGGGTGCTGTCTGCCCCCGCGGCCTTCATGATCAACCAGGTTCTATCCAAGGTGAACCGGCCCGATTTCCCCCTGAGCTGGCAAAGCACCGAAAAGATGCCGAAAATCGCCTGGAAAGCGGGCACCTCGTACGGACGTCGCGACGCCTGGAGCATTGGGTATAACCAGAACTATACCATCGGTGTATGGGTGGGCAATTTTTCCGGCGTGGGTGCAGCCGGACTAAGCGGAGCTGAAACTGCCACTCCCCTCTTGTTCCGTTTGTTCAATACGATCGATTACGATGCTGAGAAAGACTGGTTCAGCCAGCCGGAAGAATGTGGTATCCGGAAAGTTTGTTCCGAAACCGGTTTGCCGCCGGGGGATTATTGTGAGTCAACGATCAGCGATTATTTCATTCCCTTAGTTTCGGCTAACCGTAACTGTGAGCACAGC
>DATCJQ010000175.1:0-1540 GCA_036562745.1 Flavihumibacter sp. | reverse complement strand
GCACGGAGGCTTCGTCGAGTGGTCCCTGCGCGGAAGCGAATCTCGCCAGATCAAAATCCGAATCGGGAGTAGTTTCCGTTTCGCGGGATGGAATCACACCGGTAAGATAATCATCACCGTGAGTAAGCGAAGCGCCGTAATGGCCGGCTACCGTCAGGCTGATCACCGAAACCGTGAGCAGCAGAAATCCCAGGCGCCGGCGACCAATAAAATATGCCCAGGTCGACAAAATGCAAAATACCGTGGTACTGATACCGGTCCACTGATGCAGGGGAAGAAGCTCACTGCCATAAGACTCTGAATTGGCGAGCAACAATCCCGCTACCACCGATAATACTCCACTGATGGAAGCCACCATCATAATGGGTTTGACGGCCGCCCGATACGCGAGGGTTCTTCTCCTCCACGCAATACATTCCAGTAAGAAAACAATGATGATGAGTCCGATGGGAAAATGAACAAGCATGGGATGCAGCCTGCCGATCAGGGTCCAGAGCCAGAAAGTGCTATGCGCTGCCGTATCCGGAGTAAATGCCCACGCACATAAGGGCAGGAATAATATTAAAAGCAGTTTGATTCGTCTCATTATACAGCAGGCATAGCAGTGCACAACCTAATAAAGCAAGCGCGTCCAACTGTCCTGTTCTGTCCAGTGAACGCGCTTCAAATATTAAGATAATAAATAATCCCTAAATCCGATTCAAAATCGGGGATCAGGCCCAGAGATTGTTGGGATATTCTCCTGCATCTACGAGTTTATCGAGACTCGCCTGTACGCTGGGCGCATCTTCCTTATAGGTAACGCCGAACCAGTCGGAGCTGGTCTGAATAACGGGAATCTGTCCTTTTCCGCTTTTGATAAAATCGTCCGCCACAATGGGGATAAAGAATTCGGCCTTGGGTTCTTCGTAATGTTTCTTCACGAAATCGTTGAACATTTCCTGGCTGATATCAAAAACAGAGGGATGGAAGCACCAGAAATTCATCGAAACGCTGGAATCGAGTGGCAGCTCAGCGGGTTCCAGGTTATCGTCGCAAAGGATTTTTCCATCTTTCATGGCGATATTGAGGCGTTCGGCGATGGACTCAAGGTTTCCGTTTTTATCAACCCGGCATACACCGCGGTTAACGGTGCCGTGCTCGCTGAGGGTTCTCAGCAGTTCATAACCGATAATAGCGTAATTAGTGGGACTACATTCCTTTTGCAGGAATTCGCCGGCTTTGGCAAACGCATCGCGACCGTAGAAATCATCCGCATTGATTACAGCGAAGGGTTCCTTCACAGCGTTTTTGGCACATAATACGGCATGCGCTGTTCCCCAGGGTTTGGTACGACCCTCGGGCACGGAATAACCATCGGGAAGGAATGCGTCCAGGCTTTGGAACACATAATCCACCTCAATCTTTCCGTCGAATTTTGAACCGAAGATGTCACGAAACTCCTGCTCAAATTCCTTACGAATGATGAAAACCACTTTCCCAAATCCTGCCCGGATGGCATCATAAATCGAATACTCCATAATGGTTTCTCCACTAGGTC
>DATCJQ010000164.1:0-8143 GCA_036562745.1 Flavihumibacter sp. | reverse complement strand
AAGGAACTGTGTACTCGGCCAGAATGTATTCGTAGATAATAATGTTTCCGTAGGCGATGGCTGCAAAGTGCAGAACAATGTTTCTATCTACAATGGCGTGCAACTCGAGGAGGAAGTGTTTATAGGGCCATCTGTGGTTTTTACCAATGTGATCAATCCCCGTGCTTTTATCGAGCGCAAACATGAATTCAAACCCACGCTGATTGAACGCGGCGCCAGTATCGGGGCGAACGCCACCATCGTTTGCGGAATCAGAATCGGGGCCTATGCGCTGATCGGTGCCGGGGCTGTGGTAACCCGCGATGTGCCGGCTTTTGCCAAGATGGTGGGCAACCCCGCCCGTCAGATCGGATGGGTTGATAAAGAAGGGAATAGCGTTGATAACCAACCCCTCCAATAGGAGTTTTCCCGTATATTTGTTAATAGATGGTGTAGTACCCGTCACCAGCACCCAGACCCTTTAAAATGCAACCTGTGAATAAATTGCTGACGCTGTTAGCGAATGGGATAATTGTACGGCTACTTTATTAAAAGCAATAGAGGCCAGAATTCTGGGCTCTATTGCTTTTTTATTGCATGGGGGCGGAGAGAAATTTGACTCAGTGTGACTGAGGAGGCGAAGCTATGCCTATCTTGCAGCGGATGAAAAACCTGTCCGGTATGAGTAAGACAAAACATTGGTATGCTTTGTATACCAAGCCCAGATGGGAGAAAAAAGTTCACGAACTGATGCTCCGGAGGGGGATGGAATCGTATTGCCCCTTAAATAAAGTGCGCAAGAAGTGGAGCGATCGGTATAAAATGGTGGAGGAACCCCTGTTCAAGAGCTATGTTTTTGTGCGGATTACCGATGATGAAAAATCCAATGTGCGATTGGTGGATGGAGTGGTGAATTTTGTTTACTGGCTGGGCAAACCTGCCCAGGTGCGCGAAGAGGATATTCTCAAGATAAAGCGCTTTCTCAACGATTATGAAAATGTGAGGGTGGAACAGATGCCCGATCTCCGTCCGGGTGATAAAGTGGTGATCACCTCCGGCATTTTCATGGAACAGGAAGGAACCGTCATTTCATCGGATCGTAAAAGGGTGGAGGTATTGATCGAAAGTCTGGGCTGCAAACTGATTGCAACCCTCGACAAAGAAAAAGTGAGTATGAAATAATCCGTACGGTTCGTCGTTTTTTGATATATAATTCGGATTATACATGTTGAAAAGGATATGCCAGGGTGCAGCACTGTTTACTGCACTCTTTTTACTTGCAGCCTGTGGTGCATCAGTCAGGAATCACCAACAGCGGGTGATACTACAGGGAATCGATACCACTAACATTGGAAATGTGGTTTTTCCCGAGTTCCAGATTAAAAAGGGCGACCTCCTTTCAATACTGGTTTACAGCGATAACAAAGAGGCCACCGAAATATACAACCAGCCGCAAACCGGAGGAAACCCGGCTGTGGGTGCCAATATGGGCTCGGCAGCCCTCACACTCACCGGCCGCGGGTACCAGGTAGACAATAACGGCGAAATCTATTTTCATTCGTTAGGACAGGTGCAGGTAGCCGGACTTACTAAAAATCAACTGGCCGATCTGTTAAAGGAGAGATTGCGCCCCTATTTACAGAATCCCTATGTGGTGGTGCGTTTCGCCAATAGTCGCATAACCGTAATGGGAGAAGTGCTTAAGCCCGGGGTAATCGAAGTGCCGGATCAGAAGATTTCCATTCTGGACGCCATCGGCCTCTCGGGTGATCTTACCAACTTCGCGCGTCGCGACAATGTGCTGGTTGTGCGCGAAGTGGATGGAAAAAGGACGGCAGCGCGCCTTGACCTTCGCTCTGCGGATATCTATTCTTCCCCCTACTTCTATCTTCAGCAAAATGATCTCGTATATATCGAACCTAACCGTAAAAAGCCAACCGGCAACGAACAGGTTCTGATGCGAAATATCACCATTGCCAGCAGTCTCGTATCTGTTGTGGCCCTAATTGTAACCCTAATTGCCCGATAAGTTCATAAAAATGGAGAATCCAGCAGAACAGTTTGAGCTTTCCAAACAGGAGTTTAGTCCCAAAGAGATTATTTATCGTAATCTGCGATACCTCCCCTGGCTGATATTGTCTATCGTTATCAGCCTGATCGGGGCCTTCGTCTACCTCCGCTATACTCCCGATGAATTTACGGCCAAGGGGCAGATGATTATCAAAAACGAAAGTCCCGTTGGAACCAGCGACGAAAAATTCAACCGCCTGTTTTTCATGGATGCCGGTCCCAATCTCAACAACGAACTCGCCATTCTCAAATCGAGCAATTTCATTCAGCGGGTGGTGGAGGAACTGGGACTGGATGTTCAGTATTATGGACTGGGAAAAGTGAAATCCATCATTGCCTATCCCAATTCTCCCTTAAAGCTGGAGACCATCAGAAAAAGAGATTCCACTACCGTTACCCATAAGGTTACCATTCTGGATGATACAAAATTCCTCCTTAATGACGAATCAGAGCCCAGGCAGTTCGGCAGTGTGATCGAAACCCGTCGGGGGGTGTTCAAAATCCATCTGGTAAAGGAGCACCTGGACGATTATTATACCAACGACTATATTATTGAACAATCGGCCATTGATGTTGCTGCGGAAAACCTGATCCCCTTTATTACGGTTAAACAAAGTAATGAATATGCAAACATCATTGATGTAACTTTTCAGTCCACCAACGTAAAGCTGGCTGCCGATATCGTGAACACGATTATGAAAGTGTATGGCATGGTTACTGTTGAAGACAAGAATGCGATTGCGACCAGCACCATACGGTTCATTAATGACAGGCTCGATTCGCTGCAGTCTGAGCTCTCGGGTGTGGAAGGAACCATTCAGCAGTTTCAGGAAAGTAATCAGGGGATTACCCTGGGGACGCAATCGGAAATGTATGCCAGCTCCATGTCTGAACTTGATGCAAAGATCAATGATCTGCATGTGAAGAAAAGGATTGTGGGATGGCTGAAAGAATATATTCAGAAACAGGAGATGGATAATTCCACGGTGCCGGTTAACCTGGGCGTGGAAGAGCCGACCTTGCTGGCGCTTATTGCGGCCTTTAATGAGCTCCAGTTACAAAAAGTTGCACTCTTAAAAACGACGACCCCGCAGAACCCCAAAGTGGTGGAAATGCAGGTCAGTCTCGAAAAGATCAAACAGGATATCAATGAAGCGCTGGCCAGCGTGGATCGCTCCTATGATATTCTGCTCAAACAGTTCCAGGATCGTTATAGCCAGGCCCAGAGAAAGGCCGTATCGGTTCCCGGTAAGGTGCGAAAGCTGCTGAATATCGAAAGGCAGCAAAAAATCAAGGAGGAACTTTACCTCCTGCTCTTGTCCAAAAAAGAAGAAGTGGCCATCGCTTCTGCTGCGGTGCTGCCTAATTCCACAGTACTGGAAAAAGCAACGGAAAGAGCCAAGCTTGTGGCCCCCATTCCGCTCGCTGTTTACCTGAAGTTTCTTCTGGCGGGTATCGCCATTCCCATTTTGGTGATTATCATTCTGAACTATGTGAACGATAAGATCCGCACGGTAAGTGATATCGAGAAGAATACGGCCGTGCCCATTGCGGGTGTGGTTGGATCTTCTGATAATCCGGCACCGCTGCTTGTTACCCAACAGAACAGAAGTTATATCACCGAACAGTTCAGAAGCATCCGGGCCAATATGACTTATCTGGCCAATCAGACAAGCAATCCGACTATTCTGGTTACTTCGTCAATGAGTGGTGAGGGTAAATCGTTTATCAGTACCAATATCGGGGCGGCATTTGCCCTTGCCGGCAAGAAAACCCTGATGCTGGAATTTGATATCCGCAAACCCAAGCTGGCCCATAACCTGAATGTATCTACGCGCAGGGGACTCAGCAGCTACCTGGTAACCAATGAGTCTCCCGATGAACTGATAATTCCGGTCAAGGAGGTTGATAATTTGTATGTATTTCCCTGCGGTGTAATTCCGCCCAACCCTTCGGAAATGCTGCTGCTGTCTAAGATGGATGAGCTGTTCAGCTGGGCCAAGGAAAATTTCGACGTAATAATTATCGACTCCGCACCGGTGGGCATTGTGAGCGATGCACTAACCCTGGGCAAATACGCGGATGCTACTTTGTATATAGTGCGTCAGAATTATACACTCAAGAAAGTGGTGGATCTGGTAGATAACCTGTATACCTCTGGAAGATTGCCGTCTTTATCGGTGGTTGTAAATGATGTGGACGCTCAGGGCGGATACGGCTACGGTTATGGATACGGCTACGGCTATGCATTCGGCGCTGCCGGAAAGAACGGAGGATATTTCGATATGGAGGGTAAAAGCGCCGGAGGTTTTCTCAAGAAACTGTGGAGAAAGAAATAAAACGTGCTGAAAAATCTGACATTCTTTAAGACCCTTTCTGAAGTCACCCGCCTTTTGCCGCTGAAATTCAGAAGGCAGTTTAAATGGCTGGTGGTGCTGATCTTTTTTACCGGGGTGATCGATCTCGCGGGACTTGCTTCCTTTATTCCAATCATTTCCGTTATTGCGGATCCCGATCTTGTCGAGGGAACCGGATTGATGGCCCGGTTAAAACAATGGTCGGGTATCACAGAGTATTCGACCTTCGTTGTTACCCTTTTTGCGTTGGTTTTTTTGCTGCTGGCGTTCCGGATGGCATTTATCCTTTACAGTCACCGCGTGCAGGCAAAATTTGTGTTCAATCTGGGTAATTACGTGGGTACCTCCACCTATCAGTCTTATCTGCACAGTTCCTATGAGCAGTTTTTCCGCAAGGAAAAAGCGCAGATCATCCGCGAACTGACGATCAGTCCCATTCATTTTGCCCGCTTTCTGATTTTACCTCTCCTGCAGGTTAGCTCGGAACTCATTGTGCTGGTCATGATAATCGGTGGAATCGCCTGGTATAATATCGAGGTGTTTCTGCTTTTGTTTATGACCATTATTCCCACCGCCTTATTGTTTCAGCGCCTGGTTAAACAGCGTTTGCGCCGCCTGGGAAAACTGGAACACGAAAAAAACCTCCTGCTCTTTTCGAATAGCAACCGCGGTATAGCCGGATTTATTGATGTCAAACTCCGAAATAAGGAGGGACGATTACTGCACGACTACAAAAAGGTATTTGATGTACTGAGCAGATTGAACGTAAGCATTTCAACCTACGGTATCATTCCGGCCAAACTTTTTGAACTGATTACGATTGGCGGATTGCTGATGATTGTAATCTACGGATTCTATATACGGCAGGATATTACGGTGGTGCTGCCACTGATCACGCTCTACGCCGCCGCGGGGTACCGGATCATGCCCTCCCTGGTACGCGTCATGCCCTCACTGATGCTGCTGGAACAATACGGTTATCTGCTGAATGTGTATAAAGACACCCTGCAGCCGACCAGTCCCGACAGTGACCTCTCTGGCGAATCACTTCCCTTCGATGAAAAGGTGGAACTCAAAAACGTGGACTTCCTTTTCGGAGAAAGCCACAAGCATCTTTTCCAGAAGCTTAATCTTTCGATACGGAAAGGTGAGTTCCTGGGGATTATCGGTCAGTCTGGCTCCGGGAAAACCACGTTGGTGAATCTGATCACCGGGTTCCTGCTGCCTTCAGAGGGTCATCTCCTTGTAGATGGCAAAACCGTTACGGAAACAAACCGGAGGCTCTGGTGGAACCGGATCAGTTATGTTCAGCAAAGCTCCTATCTGGAGAAGGGTACCCTGGCTTCCAATATTGCGTTTCTCGATTCAGAATATGATAAGGAAAGACTGGCTGCCGCTATCCAGGGTGCCTGTCTTACCGAATTTGTCGGCGATCGCGATCCCGCGCAAATCCTGATTGAGGAGGACGGCAAAAACCTCAGCGGCGGACAAAAGCAACGGGTTATCATCGCGCGTGCACTCTATCATAACAGCGAATTGATTGTGCTCGACGAAGCTACTTCTGCGCTGGATAATGAAACCGAAGAAGCCATTAATGAAACGATACTCAATCTGCGTAATTCCAACTTAACGGTGATCATTATTGCCCACCGGCATTCGACACTTCGGCATACCGACAGAATCATCCGGATGAGGAATGGTCGTATTGAAGAAGAAACAAGTTTTGCTCATCTGGCTTCCAGTAAATAACGAATCGAGTAGTTGATGAAGAAACTGGCGGTTATCATTCCCTGTTATAATGTGGAAGCTTATATCGAAAGCTGTCTGGATTCGGTATACGCGCAAACGCGCCAGCCCGATGAGGTGATCTGCGTGGATAATAATTCTGGCGACGGAACGCTTGCTTTACTGGAGAGATTGCAAGCCTCGAAATATCCATCCCTCCGTATCATCAAAGAGCCCAGGCCCGGCGCGAGTTGCGCAAGAAATGCCGGATTGAAGGTGGCCGGATCAGAATGGATTCAGTTCCTGGATGCGGATGATCTCCTGCTTCCGGCAAAGCTGGAACATCAATTGGCGTTGACTGCAGAAAGAACGGATATTGGGTATATAACGGCGGCGAGTATACGAAGGAATCTGCAGGGGGAGGATACCGTGGTGGCACTTGACTGTAAAAACCCCTGGATCGCCCCGTTTACAAATCGTGGGGGCAATACCTGTTCCAATTTATGGCATCGGGAATCGCTGCTGGAACTGGGGGGCTGGGATACCAACCTGGCCAGCTCGCAGGAATCAGAACTAATGATGCGTCTGGTACTGGCAGGAAAAATGCCCATTTTTGATCCCGAACCGCTTACGGTTATACGGGAGCGTGCGTCGGGACAAATATCCCAGTCCGATCCGGGTGCACGCTATACGCGGTTTCTCAGGGTTAGACTCAACTATATCCGCGAGCTGCGGGCAAGATATGAAGAGCAGTATCAGGCGAACAAACAGGTATTACTTACTTACCTGGTTTCGAACCTCCTCATTCTGCAGAAATACCGTCCGGCGGAGGCGGAAGCTATGGCAGCTGAAATTCCCTGGGAAGATTGGAAGGCGGCAGCAGGGTTTGGTATGAGTGGCTGGAAAGCAAGTTTGATCAAAACCCTGGGATGGTCGCTCTTCGCCAAACTTTTTTCATTTGTACAATCCAAACCGGCATCATAGAACCAGATGAATATCGCTTTATTCACCGACGGAGTCTGGCCCTGGGTCATTGGCGGCATGCAGAAACATTCCTATTTTCTCTGTCGCTACCTGGTAAGCCAGGGGGCAAAGGTTCACCTCTTCCATACGGCGCCGGATACTAATACGGTTGATCTGAAATCGGTGTTTGATGGCAGAACGCTGGCTTCGCTCACCAGCCATCTGATCGAATATCCCCGCTCTTTTTATTTCCCCGGTCATTATCTCTTTAATTCCTATCGTTATTCCAAACAGGTATGGGAAGAATTCTGCAAAATCAATGGTGTGGAATTCGATTTTGTATATATACAGGGTTTAACCGGTTGGGAATTGCTTCAGCATAAAAAGGAATTGCCTGCCCGTACAAAACTGGTGTTGAATTTTCATGGACTTGAAATGTTTCAACGCGCAGCCTCATTTAAAAGTCGGTTTGAACAGGCGATGTTTCGTCCCTTTGTGCGAAAGCAATTGAACCAGGCTGATATTGTTCAGTCGCTGGGCGGCCGGTTAACGGAAATCGTCCGGCAGCAGGTGAATAATCCGGATGTAAGAATACTCGAATTGGGAATCGGGGTGGAAGATGAATGGATCCGAAACGAGATTACGTCCTCCGGTTCGAAACGAAATTTCTGCTTTATCGGACGGTATGAAAGAAGAAAGGGGATTGAGGAACTGATGCAGGCGCTCTCTGCGTATTCTCAGTTGGACCGCTGCCTTTTCCATTTTATCGGACCCATTCCGGAAGCTCTCCGGTTCCAATCGGAATATTGTATTTATCATGGGGAACTCAAATCGGCAGATGCCATCCGGCAGGTGCTGGATCAGAGCGATTTTCTGCTGGTGCCCAGCTATGCCGAAGGAATGCCGACCGTTATACTGGAAGCGATGGCCCGGGGATGTGCCATCATTGCTACCGACGTAGGGGCCGTGAGCGAACAGGTGGATGATCAGAATGGAATCCTGTTACAGGCGCCTTCTAAGGATGAAATAGTAAAAGCGCTGGATAAAGC
>DATCJQ010000162.1:0-2699 GCA_036562745.1 Flavihumibacter sp. | reverse complement strand
TCCATTGTGGAGTTTGAAAAATTCCAATCGGATGCGGTGGCCAGCGAGCCCTTTTTCCTCTATTGCGGTCACGCCGGATATTTCGAAGTGATCGCCTTTATTATGAGTGCCTATGAAAAACTCGCCGACAGGAGTTATGCGCTCTACCTGGTGTCGAATGGTGCCGACTGGGAAATGGAACGTTTGCGAAAAAGAATTGCCGACAGTCCGAAAGCGGATCGTATCAAATTATTTTCCAGACTACCGCTGCAGGAACTGGTGGATTTGTATATGACCAGCAAGGCCTTGCTGATTCCGCTTCGTCCGACCGAGCAGGACCGTGCCCGGTTTCCGCATAAGATAGGAGAGTATTGTGCCGCGAAGAAAGTGATACTATCCACCAAAATCGGGGAAGTGGATCGCTTTTTCCGCGATGGGGAAACGGCGCTGCTGGCCGATACCTACGACGAACAGCAGTTTGCCGACAAAATGCAGTTTGTGATCGATCATCCGGCAGAGGCAGCAGCGATCGGGCAAAGAGGACATGAACTGGGATTGCAGCTATTTGATCACAAGGCGCTGGGGCAAACCTTAAAAACATTTCTGAGTGAATAAAGCGAACGACAAAATGAGGGTGATGATCGTGTTGCCGAATATGTCCACCCAAATCGAAGCCATTACCGGCGGTGTGCTTTCGGCAACCATGAACCTGCTGCGCGGATTTGCCGAGATGGGCGAGCCCGAAGTGTTGCTGGTATCGATATCGGAAGAAGTGAAGGAACCGCATACCATTCAGTTTGCACCCAATTGCCGGATTTATTATATGCCTGAGGGACCATTTCCCTTCTCCACGCTGAATTATTTCTTTTTCAGCGTAGGCCGCATGCGGAAACTGGTGAAGGAATTCCAGCCCTCGCTGATACATTACCAGATTGGGGGCACCCTGTTGTTCACCCGATGGGCCAGTATGTTTTCGGTGCCGCACCTGATTACGATTCATGGTATTCCTTCCGGCGAGCTGAAGGTTGCGAGAGGGTTAAGGCAGTGGCTGGAGATTTTTATCAATGGTGTGATCGGCGAATGGCTTTATCCGAAAAATATTATCCAGATTTCAGCCTATTCAAGAGATCTGTTTAAGAAACTGAAAACTGATCATACCTGTGTAATTCCGAACGCGATGCCCGAGCGTTGTGAGTCGATTCCGCTGAAAGAGAAAATGACCAATCACCTCGCTTTTGTGGCCGCTATCAAATACATCAAGAACCAGTCCTTTATGCTGGATGTGCTCTATGCGCTGAAGCAGGAGGGAATCATTTATACCATAGAGTTCTGCGGAGGCTTCACCACGGAGGAATACCGCAGGGAGATGGAGGCCAAGGTGGAAAAATTCGGGCTGGCCGACCAGGTTAAATTCAATGGCTGGGTGGCTTATTCGGAAATGCCCGCGGTACTGGAGCGTACGGATATGCTGGTGATGAGTTCCCGCCAGGAAACGCTTCCGATGGCAATTGCAGAAGCGATGGCTGCCGGCCGTCCGGTGATGGCATCGCGCGCGGGTGCCGTTCCCGAAATGATTGAAGATGGCGTAACCGGATTTCTGATCGATATTGATACGGTGGAAAATGCGGTGGCGGTGTTGAAATCCGTGTACAATAATCCCGATAAAATGAGAGCCATGGGCGAGCAGGCCAAACGCAAGGCCCGCGAAAATTACCAGGCTCGTTCCGTTGCAGTTAAAACCCTGGCGTTTTACGAGGAGATTTTATCTGGTCAACCCGCTATGCAAACTGTATGAGCAAGATCAAGGAATTAATAGGTGCCACGTTGATGGGTGCCCGTTTATTTACTAAACCCGACGATCACAAAGTGCTGTCGGTTTATTTCCATAATCCGGGTAAGCGCTTGTTCGAAGGGATGATCCAATGGCTGCATAAAAAGGGCTATCGCTTTATTAGCGTGCAGGAACTGGAGGAGCTGATCCTCTCCCGGAAGAAACCCGGGAAACGCACGGCCTTTATCAGTTTTGATGATGGCAACCGTGAGTATCCCGAGCTGATTCCTGTAATCGAAAAATACCAGGTGCCCATTACGGTTTTTATTCCCACCAATCCCGTGCTGGAAGGGAATTACTGGTGGGATTATGCCGGCCATCCCGACCAGCAAAACTATACGGGCCTGGAGAATGTGGAGGCCTTCAAAACCCTGCCTGTCCGCGAATTCGATCTTAAGGTGGAAGTGCTGAAAAACCATCTGAAGCTCGAACGCACCTGCATGACCCTGGATGAATTGAAGCAATTCGCCCGGCATCCCCTGGTTACGATTGGCGCCCATACCGTATCGCACCCGATTCTCAAGAATTGCGATACCGCTCGCCAGGACTATGAGTTGAAGGAGGGGCAGCAACGCCTGAATGAATGGCTGAATCAGTTCACCAGCTATCTGGCGTATCCGAACGGCGACTATAACGAAGAAACCCTGGAGCTGGCCAAAAAACATAATTACCGGCTGGCTTTTACCACCAAACCGGGGCAGATTGACACCACCCGGGTAATAACATTGGAAATACCCCGTTATTCCATTAATGATGAGGGAGGGTACTATGAGAACCTTTCCAAGATGAACGGGTACTGGCAGAAGGTGTTTCCGCCGAAATGAGTTGAACAAGATTGAATAAGAATGACGTTTTCCGAACCGCTATAAAAAACAATAAGCTTACATGG
>DATCJQ010000155.1:0-5493 GCA_036562745.1 Flavihumibacter sp. | reverse complement strand
GCTTTATGCTGATCACCAAACGCAATCAGTTCCAGCTGGTGATGGACAATATCCGGTTATTGCAGAACGAGGGACTCCAGGTCAAAATCAACGTGGTGGTCATGAAGGGAATGAACGATCAGGAGATTCCCGCTTTTATCGAATGGACCCGCCACCATCCGGTGCAGGTGCGGTTTATCGAGTTCATGCCTTTTTCCGGCAACCACTGGACCAGCAACCAGGTCTTCACCTGCCAGGAAATGTTAGAGCGCATAGGTTCGCAATTTGCGTTTGAGGCTATCGCTTCAAATCCGCATGATACGGCCAAACATTTTCAGATTCCGGGACATCGCGGTAGCTTCGCTGTTATCAGCACCATGAGCAATAATTTTTGCGGAGGTTGCAATCGAATCCGCCTCACCGCCGATGGTAAACTGAAGAACTGTCTGTTCTCGAGTTCGGAGACGGATCTGCTTACGCCATTCCGCCAGGGCGATGATATTCTGCCCCTCATACAGCAAACCATTCGTTCCAAACACCGCGAGCTCGGCGGACAATTCAACAGCAATTTCGAAAAAATCGAGGCCGGTCATCTGGTCAACCGAAGCATGATAACCATTGGAGGATAACTACATTAATCATCTGGCATAATTAGCATGGTAAGCGTAGAGCAAGCAAAAGCACTGATCCGGCAACACTGTAGCGCATTGGAACCTGTTTCCATGCCTTTACTACAAGCGGCCGGCCGGGTACTGGCAAAAGACATGTATTCTCCCATTGATATCCCCTCCTACCCGCAATCGGGCATGGACGGGTACGCCATTGCATTTGACACCTGCAAACCCGGGCATCCGCTTGAAGTGGTGGACGAAGTGGCGGCCGGGGATCAGCTAAACAAGCTGGTGCCTCCGGGAAAAGCCGTGCGCATTTTCACCGGCGCACCGGTACCCG
Organism: Flavihumibacter sp.; assembly: GCA_036562745.1. Lineage (GTDB taxonomy): Bacteria > Bacteroidota > Bacteroidia > Chitinophagales > Chitinophagaceae > Flavihumibacter. The sequence goes on along the minus strand of DATCJQ010000155.1, from coordinate 4,563 downwards.
CGGGTGCTGATACCATCGTAATGCAGGAGAAAACAACCCGGGAAGGGAAAAACATTCAAATTGATTTCAGCAATCTGAAAAAAGGCGATCATCTCCGTTTACCGGGATCAGAGATTGCGAAGGGAGCCCTCGCCCTTCCCGCGGGCAGTATGCTGAAACCAGGCGCCATCGGGTTTCTGGCCGGTATGGGAATTTGCACCGCTGAAGTTTATCCATCTCCCCGTATTGCGCTTATCATTACGGGTAATGAACTGCAAGTGGCCGGACAGCCACTTGAGCACGGACAGGTGTATGAATCCAACGGCATCACCCTGCAAACGGCATTGCGATCCATAGGCCATGAGGTGCAACAGGTTTATTATGTTGGCGACCAGTTGGAGAAGATGAAAGAGACCCTGGCAATTGCCCTCGATCAACACGATCTTATCCTGATCACCGGAGGAGTGAGTGTGGGCGATTATGATTTCACGATCCCGGCCGCTCATGCTTGCGGAGTGGAAACCATTTTCCATAAAGTGAAACAGAAACCCGGTAAGCCGTTCTTCTTCGGTAAAAAATCCAATAAAATTGTATTCGGGTTACCAGGCAATCCTTCGTCTGTGCTTACCTGTTATTACGAATACGTAACGGAGGCCCTGAGCCTGCTCGAAAATCAGGACAGGCGGTTGCCGGTCAGAAAAGTCATGTCGCTGGATAATTTCAGCAAAAGCGCTCCGCTGCAGTTTTTCCTGAAGGGATTGTTCGACGGGAATGCATTCCGACTCTTACCTGCGCAGGAATCTTACAAGATGAATTCCTTTGCACTGGCTAATTGCCTGGCCGTGATTCCGGAAGATTCGGAGGGATTCAACAAAGGCGATGAAATCGAAATCCACCTGTTGCCCTGAAAAATTAGAATTATTCAATGCGGGAAGCGCTATTTTATATTGGTTAAATACTGATTCATGGATGTGCCTTTGATCTTTTACTGCCTGCTTTTTGTGGTGGCCTTCCTCTATGCCTCGGTGGGACATGGAGGAGCCAGCGGCTATCTGGCCCTGATGGCCATTTATGGATTCAGTCCCGACCTGATGAAACCCAGCGCCCTGCTTCTGAACCTTTTCGTATCGAGCATGGCATTTCTGCAATTTTATCGCGGCGGGCATTTCAACCGGCGCATATTCCTGCCCCTTGCGCTGGCTTCGGTACCCATGGCTTTTATAGGGGGAAGCATCGGAATCGAAGGTGAATTGTATAAAAAGATCCTCGGCCTGCTCCTGCTGGTGCCGGTATTACGATTCTTTTTACTGCCCCGGAATGATGATACAGCGCTTAAACCAACCAATACCTACTGGTCGCTGATCGCGGGAGCAGCTATTGGATTCCTGTCGGGCTTGATCGGCATCGGAGGCGGAATTCTGCTCTCCCCCATCCTGCTGCTGGCCCATTGGTGCAATCAAAAGCAGGCAGCCGCAATCTGTGCTCTTTTCATTTTCGTAAATTCGTTGTCGGGTCTGGCCGGACAGCTGAACCGCGGGGTAGAATTCAGCAGTGATATGATCCTGCTGGTGCTGATAGCATTTGCAGGCGGAACCCTGGGAGCCTGGCTGGGTTCGCTCCGGTTTCGTCAGACTGTATTGAAATATATCCTGGCAACGGTATTGGCTTTCGCCTCATTTAAACTTTTATTCACCAACGCATGACCAATCAGCGTTTACATATACAGGTATTCGGACAATTGTCGGAAATCCTTGGCTCCACCGGAGTGGATATCCCTTTTTTTGCCGATACGAATGAACTAAGAAAATGGTTGCTTACCGAATACCCGGCACTGGACAAGCTGCCCTTTCTGATTGCGGTAGATAAAAAGGTCAGCCAGACCAGCACCCCATTGAACGAAAATGCTGTCATAGCGTTATTACCCCCATTCTCCGGAGGATGAAACCAAAGAAACCAATAGGCGACCGATATATCCGTCAGCTCATGCTGGATGGATTCGGATGGGAAGCCCAGCAGAAACTGGCAAAATCCCGGATATTGGTGGCGGGTGCGGGCGGTCTCGGTTGTCCATCACTGTTATACCTGGCTGCCGCGGGGGTGGGAACCATCGGAATTGTGGATTTTGACCTTGTTCAGGGCAGTAACCTGCACCGGCAAATCCTGTTTACCGAGGAGGATATTGGCAAGCCAAAAGTGGAACAGGCCATTCGTCACCTGCAGGAAAGAAACAGCGAGGTGGAATTTATCCCCTACCAGCAGATGCTGAGTCCGGATAATTGCTTTGACCTGCTCGGGTCATTCGACATCGTGCTCGACGGAACCGATAATTTTTCCACCCGTTACCTCCTTAATGATGCCTGTTATCTGCTCCGCAAGCCGCTGGTGATGGGAGCGATATCGCAGTTTGAGGGACAGGTATCTCTGTTCCGCAATAAAATCGATACTGATGTAAACTATAGGGATCTTTTTCCCAACCCGCCGCGAACCGACCAGATCCGCAACTGCGCAGAGGCGGGCGTATTGGGTGTGCTGCCGGGATTGATCGGTATGCAGATGGCGAATGAGGCCATCAAGTTTATCGCCGGAATCGGTGCCCCCCTGGTAAACCGGCTTTTTACATACAATGCATTAAGCAATCAGAGCGATATCTTTGAGTTAAGTGCAAATCCGGATTCACGGCGAGGGATACCGGCAGACAGAGCAGCGCTGGAGAAGACGGATTACGTGGTACTATGCGGAGAAGGAATAGCAGGTCAGAATCCAGGCGAAGGGGGCAAAGGGGACAAAGCAGACAAAGCAGACAGAGGGGACAGAGCAGACGGAGGGGACAAAGCCGGCGGGAGGGCAAGGCAAAAAATTGAGTCTGCAGGGCCGGAAAAAGCCGACGACTTTATAGATATTGAGCCGCCGGAGTTGGAAAAACTGTTGCAGAAATTAAACACTGGTGTTCCAAAAGGCACGAAAACCAACCGAACCGATCAACCTGTTACGCTACTGGATGTACGGGAATGGGGCGAAGAGCCGGAACCAAAAGGATTCGAGTATATTCAGGTTCCGATGAGCGAGCTCACCACCAGGTGGGAGGAGATTCCGGAAGGCGATCTGGTGATTTTCTGTCAGTCGGGAATCCGGAGTAAACATGCAGCCCGGCTCCTTAACGGCCTGCGCGGTGACACGGACACCACGATCTATAATCTCAGTGGCGGAATCCTGAACTGGCTGCGATACCAAAACACGGAAAATGGAAGCTAAAAAGATCAAAAATATTTTTGTACAGGGCGCGATTTCCCCTGCATTTATTGCAGACAGTATCGCCGGGCATCAATCCAAAACCACGATCGGCGGACACAGCATTTTCCTGGGACAGGTCCGGGCCGATATGATCAACGGTCAAAAAGTGGTGGGCATTGAATACACAAGTTATGTGGAAATGGCTCTGGATAAAATGCAGGAAATACGGGAAGATATCTTTGCGAAATATGAACTGAGCTGTGCTCATGTATATCACAGTTTGGGGATGGTTCTCACCGGAGAAATCTGTCTTTTTGTATTCACCTCTGCACCGCACCGCCGATCGGCTATAGATGCCTGTAATGAACTGGTGGAGCGAATCAAGGCAGAATTACCGGTATGGGGAAAGGAATTGTTGGAAGGCGAAGGACATCAATGGAAAGTAAATAATTAAACATGGTTCCCATCACGCATAAATCAAGCACATTACGGAAGGCCATTGCAACGGCGATCGTTAAGGTATCGAATCCCGCTACCATGGAAGCCATCAGAACCCGTACGGTACCCAAGGGCGATGTAATGGAATTCGCACGCGCTGCGGGATTGCTGGCCATTAAAAAAACCAGTGATCTGATACCCGATTGCCATCCGCTGCCGATTGAATATGCGTCGATCCAATACGAGCTGGGCGAATTGGAATTACTGATCCGTGTGGAAGTTCACACCATTTACAAAACCGGGGTGGAAGTGGAAGCCATGCACGGCGCCTCGCTGGTGGCCCTCACCATTTACGATATGCTGAAGCCCATCGACAAGGGGGTGGAAATTCATCGTATCAGACTGGAGGAAAAAAAGGGCGGCAAATCTGATATGGTTTACCAACAACCCGCTGCCGTAAAAACCGCCATCATTATCTGCTCCGATTCTGTTGCGGCCGGCGATCGGGAAGACAAAACCGGACCGGTACTTCGTGAGAAACTTCGCGTTCAGGGATTGGCCCCCTATCGCATCAATGTTATAAAAGATGATTTGCAATCTATTCAGGAAACCGTTCAATTACTCAGGGAAGAAGGCTGCCGGCTTGCTTTGTTTTCGGGAGGAACCGGATTGTCTTCCCGCGATGTCACGCCCGATGCCATTCGTCCGCTGATCGATCGCGAAATTCCCGGTATTATGGAAACGGCGCGCCAATATGGACAGGCTCGCATGCCCTATTCTATGTTATCGCGTGGAGTAGCCGGCTTTATCGGAGAAATGCTCACCCTCACTCTTCCGGGTTCTCCCCGTGCTGTTGAAGAGTACGTGGATGCTCTTTTCCCTGCATTGCTGCATGTATTCAAGGTTACCGAAGGC
>DATCJQ010000128.1:0-15043 GCA_036562745.1 Flavihumibacter sp. | reverse complement strand
GGCCGATCCCGGGGACTGGCCGCTTTCGGTGGGCGTATTTTTCACCGAGGATCGGAAGCATAAGGGATTTGCGGAAACCGTGAGCCTGCTTACCTATTCCTCCGAAGCGGAATGGGCACCCTGGAAGGATACATTCAATACAGATAGTCGTCCGTCTTATCGCGGAGCGGATTATGAGGCGCTGAAGGAAAAACGGGCGCGGCAATTGCTGGAGCTGGTGGCCGAGCGTTTCCCGGAATTGCCGGAAGCGATTCAGTCTTACACCAGTGCCACACCCTTATCGTTCCGCGACTATATCGGCACGGAAGATGGCAGTTTGTATGGAATAGCCAAGGATTATCGAAATCCGATGGGTACCTATTTGCCAACGCGCACCAAAGTACCCAATCTGTTTTTAACCGGTCAGAACGTATTATTGCACGGAATTTTGGGCGTAACGATTACGGCGCTGACCACCTGCGCTGAATTTGTGCCGGTGGAGCAGTTATTGCGGAAGATTAAAGAAGCGAACACCTGATCAAGAGCAGGAACGACGGCGAATAAAAAAGCAGAGCACGGCGAACCAACACAAGAAACCAATACAAGAATAGAAACCATGAATAAAAGGATGAGGCGCATAGGGAAATGGATTGCCTGGATACTGGGCGTGCCGCTGGCACTGCTCCTGATCCTTTTTGTATATCTGGTGGTGGTATCGCGCGTGGAACCACCGGTTATTGCCGACCGCTCAGTGGATATGCTGGAGCGCATACAGGTTACCGATAGTTTTTATTATCTCAGCAACAACTGGTTTCATCAATCGAAATCGGGACTGTTTGAACTCTATACCGAAGGCACTCCGTATGAACGGGGTGTGATGAATGGAAAACTCGCGAAGGAACTCGTACAGCGTCAGGAAGATCATTTCAGTGCGCAGATCGAGAAAATGATTCCCTCGAAATTTTATCGCCATTTTCTCAAGTATTTTATCGGATTTTTTAACCGGAACCTGCCTGAACATGTGAAGGAGGAATACAAGCAGGAAATCTACGGTGTATCGCAGGCGGCATCGGATCGGTACAATTATATCGGAACACCTTATCAACGAATTCTGAATTATCATGCGGCCCATGATATTGGCCATGCCTTACAATCCATGGCACTGGTGGGATGTACATCTTTTGGTACCTGGGGATCGCGCTCGGCCGACAGTGCTTTCATCATCGGAAGGAATTTTGATTTTTATGTGGGTGATCGCTTTGCCGAAGACAAGATCATCTCCTTTATGAAACCCGATAGTGGCTATGGATTTATGACCGTTACCTGGGGAGGCTTTACCGGCGCCGTATCGGGTATGAATGAGAGGGGACTGACGGTCACCATCAATGCCGCCAAAACTGATTTGCCCCCGGGATCGGCAACGCCCGTATCGCTGGTGGCCCGCGAAATCCTGCAATACGCTTCGAATATTGAGGAGGCCATCCGCATAGCGAAATCGCGCACCATGTTTGTGTCGGAATCCTTCCTGGTGGGGTCGGCAGCGGATCAGAAAGCAGTGGTGATTGAAAAAACCCCCGAAGCGCTGGATGTATACGATCCCAACGACAACTATATTATTTGTGCAAATCATTTTCAGAGTCCGGACCTGGGCCAGCTGCCATCCAATCAGGAGCAGATCAGAGAGAGCGCATCGGCCTACCGGTATCAGCGGATGCAGGAACTGCTGGCGCAGACTCCGGTTAATACCGTTGAGCAGACCATCCGGATACTACGCGATACGAGGGGATTGAATGGTGCGGATATTGGGTTGGGCAATGAGAAAGCGGTGAATCAGTTGATTGCGCATCACTCTATCGTATTTGAACCGAACCAGCGCCGGGTTTGGGTATCTACCTCGCCCTGGCAAGAGGGACAATTTGTATGCTACGATCTGAATAAGGTGCTGGCATTAAGGGGATTAAGGGAGAGCCGCGAGATCATCGATTCGGGTTATACCATCGCTGCAGATACGCTGATGAATACCACGGCCTTTCAGCAGTTTCTACGGTTCCGTGCCTACAAGCAACGCATTCTCGATGGGGGATATGTGGAACCCGACAGCATTGTGGCCAGTAATCCCAATTATTATCATGCTTATGTACTGGCTGGTGATATGGCCGCTAAAAAGAACGATAAGGAGGCAGCCATCCGCTATTATGAGCAGGCATTGACTAAGGAGATCGCCACCCTTGGAGAGAAAAAATCCATCGGGGAAAAGATTCGAAAATTGAAGAAATAAGACGCTATTCGCCCGTCTCGGCATGTGGCGCGTCCACCGGTTTGGACTGTGAAGATCCTTGTTGTCGGAGAAAGATGGAAAGCACCACAATGGCGAAAACCGATAGAAATTCACTTTGCCAGTTTTGAAAGGACTCGAACCAGAAGCGGCTTTCGGACAGGTATTGCGCTGCCGATTCGGGGGGTGATCCCTCGCGGATTAACTGTTCGTTTTCATCGCGCAGACTTCCATAAAAGTGAAGCACCAGCGAAATCAGGAACAGCAGTAGCAGGCTGATACTTAATGAGTGTTTATAGAGCTTCAGTACCCAACCTCCCTTATGTACAGGCCAGGGGGCATCGGGTTTTGATGGGTCTGCTTCGCGATCCACTTCATCCTTACCGTTGAGCTTTTTGGACTCGGACGATCCTTTTTGTCTTAGGGAGATCGTCAGCAATACGAAGAGGGCCATCTGCAGAAATTCGCTTTCCCAATTCTCAAAGGTTGATTGAATAAAATGTCCCGACTCCGTGTACTCCAGTGGCGAAGCTGCCGGGGTGCCCTCTTTCCCGCGTTCCTTATTGTATTCCTGATAGCCAGTGTACCATTGTCCCGCCAGGGCGAGCAGAAAAAGGATCAGGAAGGCTATCGAGAGACCATTGTTTCTGAAAAACGACTTCATGGTCCTGCTGTTTGATATCAGCACTATTAACAGAAGATGCGATTTATATACCAGCCAGGAGTTTGAGAGGGATGGCTGCATTCGGACGGTCGGGGTGCAGGGGTTGGGTATGCTTTTCCTCTAAACGAGGATGGACAAGGGATGCAATTGGGAATTTGTGTCGGGATATGGTGATGGGGCAGGTAAATACAAGCCGGTTTGGCATGGTATGCTTTTTGAAAAATTCCATTGAACAATCAAAAACACGTTGTTATGCCAAGAACCAAAAGTGCACCACGCAAAAGCACAAAAAGATCAGCAAATACGGCAACCGCCGTGGGAAATACCCAATTGGAAAAATTTTTTATCGATTCGCTGAAGGACCTGTATTGGGCCGAGAAGCATCTGACCAAGGCGCTGCCCAAGATGCGCAAGGCAGCCACCACCATGGAGCTGCAGGAAGCGATTGACGAGCACCTGGCTCAGACCGAGGAGCACGTGGAACGTCTCGAGACCGTCTTTGAAATGCTTGGCCGCAAGGCGCAGGCGAAGAAATGCGACGCGATGGAAGGATTAATTAAAGAAGGAGAATCCATTGTGGAAGAAACAGAAGACGGATCGATGACCCGTGATGTGGGTATCATTGCTGCTGCACAGAAAGTGGAGCACTATGAAATCGCCTCCTACGGCACCATGGTACAGCTTGCCATGACCATGGGGCTGTCTGATGTGGCCGAAGTACTGGAAATGACGCTGGAAGAAGAAAAAGAAACAGATGCGAATCTTACCATGATCGCAGAAAACAATATCAATTTCGAAGCGGAACAGGAAGACGAAGAAGAATAATTGGCAGGTCGTTGTAGGAAGGCTATCGCAGAGGCGGTAGCCTTTTTATTTACAGTACCTGCCTCGAATGATTGATATAAGCCAGGGTGGCAGCCTGAACCATAGAGGAGGCGATCGGACTACGCCCGTCAATGGTTGTATGAAGGCGGGTATTGAGTGGGCCCCAGCGCAATGGCTCGCCATCCAGACTGATGACCACACTGGGTGTTCGTGTGGCCGCAGACAGATGCGACACTCCGGTGCAGTTTGAAACAAGCAGGGTGGAATGGGTGAGAAGGGCAGCCATCTCCCCGAGGCTGGTTGCGCCGGCCAGATTGGTACTTGGACAGTGCATTAATTCTGCAAGTTCTTCTGTTTTTTGATATTCGCTGGCAGACCCTGTAATGATTACCTGCAAGCCTTCTCCATAGGCCAGCTCACTTATCCTGGCAAAATCTGCCAGGGGCCACTGACGCCAGCTGCCCCGCGAGCCCGGATGTACAATAATAAAGGGACGCTGCGGATCTTTTACGAAACGGTTGAAGACGGCATCCTGTTCCTGAGGACGTATATCGAAACCGATGTCGGTATACAGCTCCTTACAACCCAGGGCTTTCATCAAGGATAGGTGGCGGGTGATTTCATGTCCGAAGTTTGGATAGTCTAAGAAAAATTCAGCATCCATCCAGGCTTCTGCGCAATGGTATCCCACCACCTGGCCTGCATTAAGACTGATGAGCATTTCGTTCACAATGGTACCCTTGCCCTGCATCTGAATTATATAATCGAAACATTCAGCCTGCATCTTTTTTTTGAAGGCATCCCATTTTTCTTCCTCGAAAATCTGTTCGGGCAATCCGGGGTAGCCCGGAAAGGGTATGAATCCGTCGAAAAGATCGGGATAGCGATCGATCAGCAAGGATGCCCATGGGAGTCCGATCAGTTGAATGTTGGCATCTCGACGAAAGCGGCGTAAAGCGCGGATGGCCGGTATGGCGCAAAGCAGATCGCCCAGCTGCAGGGCGCGGAATATGCCGATTTTAAGCGGTCTGTTTTCCAGGGTTTGCATAGTGTCTGTATTTTATTATGCCACGGAAATTCCAGTAAAGGGAAACAAAGGGAAGCGCCAGGCTGGTGAGATAACAATCCATCATATATACAGTGGTGCGGGGTCCTTTACCGATTCGCATTTCGGAGAGGTAAATCCATCCGAGCAGAAATGCAAAACCAAATCCCAATGCCAGATTGTATGAAAAGGGCAGGGACACCAGAATTCCGGTCAGTACAAAAACCTGCAGATAATAAATTCGTGGAATCCTGTTGATGCGGTTGGCCCGTGCCAAATCAGGGAACTTCGTGTACAGGAGATAGTTATACTGCTGTTTGGATTCCAGCCAAAGGATTCGCCCGAAACTGAGTTTGCGAACCGGGTGGAGAACTGTGGCATCGGTGCGGTGGATGCGGCCATTTTCCGCAAGCACTCTGAACTCAAATGCAGTGTCCTCGCGCCAGGCCTGGCGGAAATCTTCATCAAAACCACCGATCTTTTGCAATACCGATACATGCATACCGCAGTTTGCCGTGAGGAACCGGGCTTTCTCCATTTCCTTAACAGAGCGTTCGTAGTCGGTGGCCGGGTAGCCGGTGGGAACAATCAATTTGCCGTGATATACAATATCGCTCAGATTCCGGGAAAAATCACGGTGATACATTTCCAGAAAACTGGGCAGCGCAATGCAATCGTCGTCGATAAAAACGATATGCTGATGACGTGCTTTCATCCAACCATAGTTTCGGGCTGTGGCTGGTCCGGAGCGCAGCACCAGTTGATAGAACCGAAGGCAAAGATCACTATACTCGCGCGCAAATTTCTTCACTGCCTTTTCGGTTGCCTCATCGCGTCCATCTGATACAACAATCACTTCGAACAGATATTTTGACAGGCGTTGCTGTTCCAATGAAAGCAAACAACGGAGAAGGAGCGAGCTTCTCTGAAAGGTGGGGATCACCACCGAAATGGCATGGTCTGCATTATCAGAAGGGATAAACCGGTTTTTAGATTGATTCATGCTTTTTATTTTTGAATGATGAAGGAACCGATAGCCAGTCCATCGAGCGGTGAATTATAAAAACAGGCAATGGCCTGTTCGGGCGTACAAACAATTGGTTCACCCTTAGCATTAAAGGATGTGTTGATCAATACCGGGATACCGGTGCGTTTTTCAAACTCGATCAGCAAACTATGATAGATGGGGTTTTCATTGCTTGTAATGGTCTGCACTCTGGCTGTTCCGTCGGTATGGAGGGCAGAGGGAATGAGTTCCGCTTTCTCCTTTTTTACATCATGAATATAGAGCATGAAGTTGGAGGGACAGGGGCCCTCGAACCACTGGTGAAACTTCTCTTCCGGTACAACCGGTGCAACCGGACGAAAATCCTCCCGTTCCTTTAAGAAATTCAGTCGCTGTTGCATGGATGGATCCAGTGGTGAAGCCAGAATGGATCGGGAACCCAGGGCACGCGGACCGAACTCCATCCGGCCCTGGAACCAGGCCACAATTTTGTTATCAGCGAGAATTTCAGCCACCTCTGAAGCAAGATTCTCTGCTTTATGGTAGTTGATCTTATTGGTTTGTAGCAGGCGTTCTATGTATTCATTGGAGTACTCGGGACCCAGGTACACGTTTTTCATGGACCGCGTAAAATCAGCGTCCTGCTTATTAATTTCTGAATAAACCAACTGTGCCGCACCGAGAGCTGTGCCTGCATCGCCCGCTGCGGGTTGGATGAAAATATTCTCCCACTCTCCACTTCTCCAGATGGTGGAATTAAGGAGACAGTTCAGAAAAACACCTCCGGCCAGGCAGAGATTGGTTTCCTGTGTATGCTGCTTCAGCCATAAACATAGTTTCAACACGGTTTCTTCGAGTAGTTGCTGGTAGGAAGCGGTAAGATCGTAATGAACCTGTTGAAAGGCTTCGCCGGCATTTCTGGCCGGACCAAACAGGGTTTCCAGAGGAATCGGATCGATACTGTACTTGCCATTGCCGAAATGCACGAACTGGCGGAGGGTGTCTGTGTAAATGGGACTGCCCATCGCCGTTAGTGCCATCACCTTATATTCGTCGGATGATTGCAGAAATCCCAGGTAGCAAGTGAGCTGTTCGAAAAGCAACCCGAATGAATGAGGGTATATTATTTCTTCTATCAATCGTAGTTTTCCGTTATCTGCCGAGAAATAGGAAGTGCAGGATTTTTCGCCCCGCCCGTCCATTACGAATATGGCAGCGCTTCGAAATCCGGAACAGTAATAGGCGCTGGCAGCATGTGCAAAATGATGCGGTACAAAATGCCATTCACGGGTAGATTTCCCATTTCTACGGAATTTTTGCGCCAGATGAAACGGATAATCTGAATGGAGGAAATCAGGTGCATCGCGTATGACTTTTAAAAACAGTTCATCTAGTTTTCCATAGACACTGCATTCGCCAGGCTCATTTACGCTGAGCAGGTGCGGATCAAATGAATAAGCGATCTGATCCAGCTCACTGAACGATGCATCCGCCTGTTGCAGGCAATAATTGATCGCGTAAAAAGGTAACTGATGCGCAGAAAACGGAGAGGGCCTTTTTCCATGTTTTACACGGTTGAATCTTTCCTCTTCTGCTGCTGCAATGATATTGCCATTGTATAATAGTGCTGCTGCCGAATCATGAAAGGCAGCGTTGATTCCGAGAATTAACATACCATCCTTTTTCAAATCCCATGCTAGTTGAAATGCGCTTCTTTCTGTGGAAACTGTCTACAGTAGAATGTATGGTCGCTGCTGTTAATCGTGCCCGTTGCTCCACAAGTAAGCGCTGGTATAATGTTTTTAACTATTTGGTCATGAGTAGTTCAGACAGACTCCGTGTATTTACCTGGCACGTGCACGGAGCTTACCTATATTATCTCGCACATACGGATGTTGATTTTTTCATACCGGTTCGGGAAGAGCGGACGGAAGGATACTATGGTCGTGGGGAAAGCTATCCCTTTGGCGACAATGTTTTCGAAATTCCGTTTGAAGAAGTCAGGAACCATCGTTTCGACATCATTCTTTATCAGTCGGAGAAGAACTATACTGTAGACCGTTGGGAGGTATTATCGGAAGAACAGTTGACCTTGCCTGCCATCTATCTCGAACACAATACACCGCTCGAATCTGTAACAGACCAGCTGCATCCCCTGAAAAAGGAAGCATCACTGCTGGTTCATGTAACCCATTACAATCAGCTGATGTGGAAGCATCAGACCGGTCGCCAGCGCGTAATCGTACACGGTGTACCGGATCTTGGTTATCAATACAGCGGCGCTATGGCGAAGGGGCTGGTGCTCATCAATCATATCAGGGAACGGGGACGAGTGGCAGGTTGGGATATCTATCAAACGATGGCCGAATCACTGCCGATTGATATCGTGGGAATGGGGTCGGAAAACTATGGCGGTATGGGCGACAAACGCTATCCCGAACTCCATGATTTTATATCGGATTATCGCTTTCTCTTCAACCCCATGCGATATACGAGTTTCGGACTTGCTGTATGTGAAGCCATGATGGCCGGACTTCCGATTGTTTCACTTGCCACTACAGAATACGCAAAGCATATCATGAATGGCGTGAATGGATATGTATCGAACGATTTGCATTGGCTCCAAACCAAAATGGAGTTGTTGCTTGAGGATCGGGAACTGGCTTCAGAACTGGGCAAGAGAGCGCGTAATTATGCACTGACCCATTTCAACATTGAACGATTCTCTCAGGAATGGGAGCAAACACTTATTTCAGAATCAAAATCAAATTACCATGAACAAGATTGCATTTATTAGTGAACATGCGTCGCCCATTGCCAGTATTGGGGGAGTGGATCAGGGCGGACAAAATGTTTACGTTAAAGAACTGGCAGAGGGACTATCGCGAAAAGGATTTGAAGTTGATATCTATACACGCCGAACAATGGCAGATCAGCCGGCGATTGTAAAACTGAACGACCGCGTCAGGGTGATTCATGTGAAAGCTGGTCCGGATACCCATATTCCCAAAGAAGACTTGCTGCCCTATATGCGGGCCTTTCAGGAATCGATGTTGCTTTTCATTCAAGAGAAGGAATTGCGGTATGATCTTATTCATGCGCATTTTTTCATGTCGGGACTTGTTGCCATGCATCTCAGCCGGATGCTGGACATCCCTTTTGTGATGAGTTTTCATGCCCTGGGTGCAATCCGGAAGATCTATCAGGCGCGGGAGGACAGATTTCCGCCCGAACGGGTGGAGATTGAGAAAGCCATTATGCAACATGCTACGGTGATTATAGCCTCCTGTCCGCAGGACAAGGCGGATCTCATTCATTTTTATGGTGCCGACCATTCGAAGATTACCATTTTGCCTTGCGGTTATTCGCCGGAACTGTTTCATCCCGTTCCCAAATCAGAGGCTCGTGCACGCGTTGGATGGAAGGAGGAGGAAAAAATTATTCTGCATATAGGCAGACTGGTTCCACGCAAGGGAGTGGCTACCATTATCGACGCGCTTCCTTATTTGCGGAAACGATACGGTTCCTCGGTGAAGTTAGCCATAATTGGAGGGGAGGAACCCGAGATCGAGCGGCTCAAAAACCTGGCGCGACAATCCGGCATGCTGGAAGCCATCCTCTTCCTGGGTTCGCGCGAACAAAAAGTGCTTAAGTACTATTATTCTGCTGCTGATGTATTTGTGACCACGCCCTGGTATGAACCATTTTGTATTACCATCGTAGAGGCGCTGGCCTGCGGAACACCTACCATCGGCAGCCGGGTGGGTGGGGTTAAACACACCATCCGTGAAGGGGAATGTGGATTGCTGGTGGAACCCAACGATCACCGCGGACTGGCCATGAAAATTCAGGAACTGCTGGGCAATGCTGCCCGGCGCGCTATGTTCGCACGAAACGGAATACGACGTGCAAAAGCGCATTATACCTGGCCATCCATTATCGGGCAAATGCAGGGAGTTTATCTGGAAGCAGCCTACAACTGGACCGGTGAGAAGGAGTTTAATTCACTTTCATCCTGAATTAAATCGCTGCAGCCATGAAAATAGTTTTTCTCGATAAAGACGGCACGCTCATAAAAAATATACATTATTCGGCAGATCCTTCCAGGGTTGAATTTCTGAAAGGTTCGATTAACGGATTAAAGCGTTTGCAGCTGGCAGGTTATAAATTTATCATCATAACGAACCAGCCTGCCATTGACATGGAGTTGTTCTCCGCTACCACTTTTAAAGCCTATATGCATTTTCTGCGGGAGGCACTGGCTGCCTATGGAATCGAATTATTGGATTGGTTCGCTTGTCCGCATGGCACCAACAGTCGATGCGATTGCCGAAAGCCGGAACCCGGAATGATACTACATGCTTTAAAAATATACGAAGCTGATCCCGCCGAATGCTGGATGATCGGGGATATCCTCACTGATGTGGAAGCGGGTAGGCGGGCCGGTCTTCGGACCATCCTGATCACAAACGGCAATGAAACCGAATGGGATTTTGAACGGTATAGCGTGCCGGATTTCTGTGGCGATGATCTGGACAAGGCGGCTGCCATCATTTTAAAAGAGGATTTTCAGATGGAAAGGACTAAGGTTGTGCCGAATTCATTTCAACAATCGGGATAAGAAGATGCGAAACCTGCTGTATATAAGACCCGATAATATCGGCGATCTGATCATGTGTACGCCCGCGCTGAAAGCCATTAAGGAGCAAACCAATGCGAGGATAACCCTGCTGTGCTCTCCATCGGTTCTGCCTTTGTTGAAATTTTTACCATTTGTGGATGATCACATCAGCTGCCGGCTTCCCTGGTTTCCCTGTGGTGATTCGGATCCGGATGATACACTTAAACTGGTGGAAGAAATCCGTATGCGCCATTTCGATACGGCTATCATATCCTCGGTCTTCAGCCAGAACAGTCTGCCCTCTGCGTTATTGGCTTACCAGGCTTCGATTCCGGAGCGCGTAGGCTATTGCCGGGAGAATCCGTATCAGTTATTAACGAAATGGATACCGGATGATGAGCCCTATACACTGATCCGACATCAGGTGGAGCGGGAAATTGCGTTGGTAGAGGCTCTGGGTATCCGGGTGCATCAATCTGACCTGGCCATTGAGTTTCCATCGGCCGATGCCAAGCGGCTGGAGGAGCGGCTGGAACAATATTTGAAAGCTGGGGAGGAAAGCTGGCTGGTGGTGCATCCCGGCGTGAGTGAAAAGAAACGTCAGTATCCGATCCGGAACTGGAGGACTTTATTGAAGGAATTGGGGAAAGAATTTACCGGTCCGGTCTTTATCAGTGGAACAGCATCCGAACAGGATATGGCAGAAGAGATCTGCTCAGCAACTGAGGGTAGGGTCCACTCGCTGTGCGGACAGCTAAATTTCGGGGAATATCTCGCGCTGATTGGGAAAGCGAAAGCGTTGATATCGGTTAATACTTCCGCTATCCATATTGCGGCGGCCTATAAAATTCCCGCTGTGGTATTGTACGCGCAAACCAATCCACAGCATACACCCTGGAATTCACCTTCAAGGGTACTGCCTTTTGCTGTTGATTGCCGGCTGGCCAGCAGGAATCGGGTATTGCAGTTTGTGCATCGGCAACATTATAACGGATTCAGCGGAAGTCACTCGAATTTAGAGGAGATATCAATGCCTGCCGCAGCCAACGTAATGGAAGCCCTGAGAGATCTGTTGCAATCTGTTTAACGGTGCCTGAACTATTGCTATCATAATTACGCTGTGATTTGTACACCATAAGATCAGTATGCGGCTTGAGCCAAGAAACGATATAAAGGATGAAGAAAAGCGGGCCAATTATACCCGCATTATTCAGGAAGGCGTTTTTACCGAAGTAATGACCACCCTTACCGGGACGGTTTTTCTTACGGCACTGCTGCTGCAGTTGAATGCTGCCTATTCGGTAATCGGTATCATCGCGGCACTACCATCTATCTGTAATATTTTCCAACTGCTTTCAATATGGTTGGTACGCCAGACCAACAACCGCCGGAAGATCAGTGTAATTTGTTCGATTCTGGCGCGGATACCCCTTGTATGTATTGGGATTGTCGTCCTCACGAGCGATATGCCCCCAATTTCACCCATTCTCGGCTTTTTGTTCCTCTACTATCTTTTCGGATCAATTGCCGGTCCGGCCTGGAATGCCTGGATGAAAGACTTTATTCCGCCTAACCGGCTGGGCTCTTTCTTCTCGCGCCGGACGCTGTATATGCAAATTGTATCGGTCTTGTTATCGCTAAGTGTGGCGGGATTGCTGAACCTGGTGAAAAAAGCGGATCCCACTTGGGAAGTGGCTGTATACGGATGGATGTTTATCATAGCGGGTGTGGTCGGTTTGCTGGGAACCATTTTGTTGGCGCGGGTTCCCGAGCCATTGGGCAGTTTGCATGAGGGTAACCTGATCCGCGTGTTGCGGGCCCCCCTCCGCGATCTCAATTTTAAACGCTTATTACTCTTTCAATCGACCTGGACCCTGGCTTTTAATATGGCCAATCCGTTTTTCTCGGTTTTTATGCTGCGAACCATGAATCTTCCCATCAGCACCGTGGTGGTTTTTAGCCTGATGATTCAGTTAAGCGGTATCATGTTTATTAAAACCTGGGGACGCATGGCTGACACCTACAGCAACAAAACAATCCTGGCGATTTTGATGCCGGTTTATATCCTTTCACTGCTGCTCTGGTGCTTTGTGGATCAACGGAACAACCACATCTTCAACATGGCCATGCTTGGGTTCATCCACCTGCTGATCGGAATGGCTCAATCGGGCATTAATCAGTGCATCAATAATATTACGCTCAAATTGTCCCCTTCGCAGTATTCGGTGGTTTATCTCTCGATGAAGAATATTATCACGGCTGTTTTCGGATCCTTTGCCCCGATCATCGGCGGCGTGCTGGCCGACCTGTTTACTGATCGCAAGCTGGAGGTACTTGCCCGCTACGAGCGTACTGTTAACGAGAAGATTTTTTATATCCTCACCATTCACGAATGGACCTTCCTCTTCGTGATCGCTGCGATTATCGTGTTCATTGCCGCGCAGATTCTGACCGTGGTGAATGAACACGGCGAAACCGACAAGGATTCCGTGGTGGATTTCATGCGCTCAAATATCATCGCCAATGTGAAAAACTATTTCGTGCTGGGCTCCCTGATTTCCCTCTTCCGCTTTTGGGACCAGGGCGACAAGAAAGAATGATCACCCGACGGGTACCCGACGGGTACCCGTCGGGTGCGGACCGTTAAAAAACGGGTAGGTAGTTGCCTGAAAATGCCCTTTTTCGGGCAAAATCGGGTGTAATCACCCTGGTGTTTCAAAACCCCTACCCGTCGGGTGCCCGACGGGTGTTAATTTTTCCGCTGGTTTTGCTTAACGATCAGGGAATAGCTGGCGAGCTTGTTGTAAAGTGTTTTCCGGTCGATTTTGAGCAGCCGTGCGACCTTGGATTTGTTTTGATTGTTTTCGTCGAGTGTGCGTTTGATCAGTTCGTACTCCTTTTGAAGGAGGATGTTCTTCAGCGAAGTGCGGCCGAACATGTTGTTTTCCGACAGACGGTCGATGGGGGGATGAGTGCCCTCGGAACGGAAGGGTCGGCCATTATCGGACTCTCTCAGATTGGTCGCCATCAGGAGATGGTCGGGCAGATTGCGAAGCTGAATTGCTTTAACAGCCTGCAGACAGGCCTGGCGAATTACATTACGCAGTTCGCGAAGGTTACCCGGCCAGGAATAATGGCGGAGCACTTCCATCGCGGCATCGGAAACGCCTTCGATATTTTTACCGAGTTCTTCATTCGTTTGATCGATAAACAGTTGGATGAATCCGGCAAGATCCTGTCGGCGTTCGCGGAGTGGCGGGAGTTCGAACTGGAACTCGTTGAGCCGGTGAAAGAGATCTTCCCGAAACTGTCCCTGTTTGCATTTGGTCCAGAGGTTTTCGTTGCAGGCGACAATGATCCGCACATCCACGGGTATTTCGAGGGTGCTGCCCACTCTTTTGATGCTGCGTTCCTGCAGGACGCGGAGAAGGGAAACCTGAATTGAATAGGGAAGATTGGCCACTTCATCAAGAAAGAGGGTGCCATTGTTCGCCTGTTCAAAGGCACCAATTTTTGTATGGGTTGCACCGGTGAAAGATCCTTTTTCGTGACCAAACAATTCGCTGTTGGCCAGCTCTTCGTTGAGGGCTCCGCAATCCAAAGCCACGAAGGGTGCTTTGGCGCGATCGCTCTGCTGGTGAATCATGCTGGCCATTTTTTCCTTACCGGTTCCGCTTTCGCCATAAATTATAACTGAATAATTTGTGCGTGCTACCCGTGCAAGCTGTTCCATCGCGGTTTTCAGCGATGGATGGTCGCTTATCGTTTGTCCCGTTGGGCGCTTCTGTTTAAATTCTTCTTCCCTGGTCGTCTGCGGTGTTGGTCCGGCTTCCAGTTTTTTCTCCACTTCCCGAATGGCGCGGAGCAGCTCTTCCGGCAAAACCGGCAGCAGCAGATAGTCTTCGGCTCCGGCTTTAATTGACGCCACCGCCTGCGTGAGATTATCGCTTTTCCTGGTAACGAGAATAATCGGTGCGTTTGTTTTCTCCTTAAGAAAGCTGACGAGTTGGGCGCCGTGCATATCCTGCCAGGTACATTGAGTCAGCAGTATACAATCATTTAACGAGGGATGGTTCAGACAGTCATCCAGACTGGGAAACTGAATCGTTTCGTAATGATGATTAGTCAGGAACTGCGAGAAGATTCCCCCCAACTCATTATCATCCAATAAGATGGCTATTTGTTTCATGATTAAACTGCTTTATTATTTCATTAGCAGTGAGAGTTTTCGCAAGACTGCTTTTACATAGTCGCATTGTACGACGAAGGGATCGCTCAGTTGGGCTGTGAGCCGACCGCTTCCGCGTATTCTGCCCTGAAAGGAAATAGCGTAGTAGGCAAAAAGTTTCTCGTTTGATTCAGGCGTGGGGGACGCATATCCGGTTATGCCAATGCCCCAGTTGCTCACGAACAAATCACCTACTGCGGTAGCCATTTCGGACGCGACTTTCTGTGACACACAGTTGACCGCCTTTGCATGAATCGGCTCCACGTTCAGGTGTTTAAACTTTTGGGCGATATTATACACTGTAATTCCGCCCTGGTAAAACTGTTCGGCATTGGTGGCATTCGACAGACTGGCTTGTATGAGTCCGGAAGTAACACTTTCCGCTACAGCGATTGATTCC
>DATCJQ010000125.1:0-2692 GCA_036562745.1 Flavihumibacter sp. | reverse complement strand
CTTTTATACCGTCACTGATTTTATGCAGCGTGCACTACACCAGTTTGACCTTCATTTCGGCGGAAGCCTGGGTAGCAATATAGGCATTGCCGAAACAGACAAGAATAAATTCATCATCAGTTCGATTATGGAAGAAGCCATTTCCAGTAGTCAAATTGAAGGAGCAAATACTACCAGGAAAAAGGCAAAGGAAATGATCCAAAATGATCGAAAGCCGAGGACCAAATCCGAACAGATGATCCTGAACAACTTCATCACCATGAAGCACATCGTTCAGAACAAGGATGAGGAAATCACTCCCGATAGCATACTTCACATCCACAAGCTGATTACCAATAATACCCTGGAAGATCCTTCCGATGAGGGAAGGTACAGAAGCGGGAACGATGTGTATGTAATGAACCACAGCACCAGCGAAGTGGTGCATACTCCTCCGCCGCAGGAGGAGCTTGCTATCCTGGTACAAAGCCTTTGCCATTTTTGCAATCATGAAACGGAGCAGTTTATACATCCCATCATAAAAGGATGTATTGTTCATTTTATGATGGGATGGATCCATCCTTTTACCGACGGAAACGGCAGAGCTGCCCGGGCATTGTTTTACTGGTACATGCTTAAGAAAGGTTATTGGCTTACCGAATACCTTTCCATTTCAAGAATTATTCAGGGTACTAAAACGCAGTATGAAAAGGCATTTCTCTACACGGAGATCGATGACTACGACCTTGGCTATTTCATTACGTACCACCTGAAAACAATGGAAAAAGCTTTTGAAGCGCTGAAAGCATATATAAGCAGAAAACAGAAGGAAGTATTGCAGGCAGCAAAGTTCCTGAAAATTGCGCAGGTGAATGATCGCATGGCTCAAATCCTGAAAATCGTACACGATGATCCGGAAAGAATTTTAAGTATAAAAGAAATCGAATCAAGATTTGATGTATCCAGTTTTACGGCTCGTACCGATCTGAAACAATTGGTGGACCTGGGATTTCTTGAAATTGTGCCGGTGAACAAAAAGAAACATATTTATATCCGGTCAAAGCAATTCGATAAGCTCATTGATCACTATCTTAAATAGTCGTTTGCCTGCACTACCTGCCGGCTTATTGCCCGATTCGCTTCTCCCGGTAATCATTGGGCGGCATACCCATCACCTTGGTGAATAGCCGGGAGAAATAGTTTTGATCTTCGATTCCCACTTCCTGCGATATCTCCTAAATCCGCTTATTGGTGAACAGCAGATACTGGCAGGCTTTCTGCACCTTAAGATGATTGAAATACTCCATCGGTGAAAAACCGGTTTTCTTTTTAAAGAGATAGGAAAAATGCGAGGGCGAAAGATTTACCTGCTGGGCGATTTCCTCGAGTGCAATCGTGCGATCGGTATGGTTGCTCAGGTAATCAATCGCCAAATCAATGGAATCCTTATTGCTGAGTTTGCCGGTGAGATCATATTTGTCGTTGTACAGCACCGTAGAGAAAAAATGCAGGGCACACATATTGGCACAAACCAGGTTGTCGTTGGAGTAACCCTTTTCAAGCTGGCCATACATTTCGCCAAACAACTCAAGCAGTTTTTCGTTAAACCGGATAAATCCCTGCAAGGCCTTTCTTGATTCCAATGCCGCCACAATCTTATGGGCCGTGTTCCCTTTGAAATGCACCCAATAGATACTCCAGGGTTCGTCTTCATCGGCATGATACGCGTGAGCAGCTTTTAAGGGAATAACAATATAATCGCCGGCTTCGAGTGAATAGGTATTCTTTTTTATCTGCACTTCCCCCTTCCCATCGTGGCAGTAAATGAAGATAAACTGATCAGCGCCTTGCGGCCGTTCCATATAGTGAAAGCGAGCTTTCGGGTAATACCCGATATCTGTAATATAAAGCGAATTGATGATTTCGTTCTTAACGCATTTGCTGTTGATTACCTGTCGGGGTATGGAAATCAGTTTTTGTCCCTGGAACCCATCCTTCTTTTTTATACGCTGCTCCATCGTTGAATACTGTTCTCTGAAAATAGTAAAAAAATCCAGATAGAAACCTTAGAAGGCGGATAATTCACCCAGTTACCATTACATAACCGAACGTTTGTAAGTGGTCGGTCGATGCGAAATCGTAAAATAATCCAGTAAAGCCCAAATATCATCCATAAACTGAAGCGAGATGCTGTTCTAATTTTGGATGGAACTTCCATATAAACCCAAAACATTGCTGTCATGAATTTAAGGCTCCTACTGCTATTTTTTATTTCTGTTTCGCTGGCGCTCTCTTCATCGGCCCAGCAACGAACTGTAACCGGAAGGGCAGAAGATGAACAAAAAAATCCGCTTGAAAGTGTATCTGTAATCATCAAGGGGAAGCCCGGAACCGGTACCACTACCGATGCGAACGGTAACTTTTCCATCCAGGCCGAACCGAATGATGTGCTGGTTTTCGAATTTGTTGGTTATCAGAAAATCGAACTTCGGGCAGGAAATTCTCCTCTGGTTGTTCAGCTGACTCCGGCTGAATCACGTATGAACGAAGTGGTGGTGATTGGTTATGGCTCCAAACTCAAGGGAGAACTCACCGGCTCTGTTTCCAAAGTGGATAACAAGGCTTTTGAGAGCAAAGGCGGCAGGCCCTATAAAAGCAGTTGCGGTTTCGCCCTCGAAGCCCAGGCCTATCCCGATGCTCCCAATCAGCCTGC